>CALVAF010000162.1 GCA_944325475.1 uncultured Helicobacter sp. | reverse complement strand
TAGCACCACAACATAAAATGAAAAAATTACCAAGCCAGAAAACACCATTACTCCGCCATATTTAAGGTATTTTTGCCCTGTGGGTGCCAGAGATTCAAAGGTGCTAAAGCAATCACGCTCACTTGCTCGCCCCAAAATCATCTCCACAATAAACACGCTAAGCCCAAACATTAAAAACGCCACAATAAACACGAGTACAAACGCACCACCGCCACTCTCCCCAACCATATAAGGGAATTTCCAAATCCCACCTAGTCCGATAGCGCTTCCAGCGGTTGCTAAAATAAAACCGATTTTTGAAAAACGTGTCATTACATAACCTTAAATGCAAATTAATGTAATCTTAGCAGAAAATTTTTAAATTAACAAGTTTAAATGTGGAATCCCATTTCTCTTTGCCCATCGAAGTTAGAATTTAATTCGCGCTTAATTTCTTCAATAAAAATTTGAGTGGTAAAAAGGGGTGATTTTTGAGCGGCTACCAAAAAGGCGGTATTTTTAATAATGAGTGAGATTTGTCCGCCAGTTAAGGAAAATTCTGCTAGAGATTTGAGATTGAAGTTTTTCTCATAAGGAGCATTTTTAGGCAAAAGTTTTTCCCATAATGAAATCCGCTCTTCTAAACTTGGTTTTTTAAATTCGATTTTGTAGTTAAAACGTCTTGAAAATGCCGTGTCAATCGTCTCTAAAAGGTTGGTGGTAGCAATTAAGATTCCATCAAATTTTTCAATTTGTTCTAAAAAAATATTTTGCATTTGGTTATGCATTTTATCTGCCCCGCTTGTGCTTGTGCTACGCATACTGAGGAATTGGTCGGCTTCATCAAGCAGTAAAATTGGGTTTTCTTTGCTCTCTTTGCAAAGATCTTTGTAGGTATCAAAGATTTTCCGCACATTTTTTTCACTCTCGCCTACATACATTGAGAGAATCTTGGAACAATCAAAGCTTAAAACACTCTTTTTAAGTGATTTAGCTAAAGCTAGTGCGGTGATCGTCTTGCCAGTCCCAGCAGCACCATAAAAGATGATTTTGGCATCAATGCCACGTTTTTTGTCTTTGATTCCCCAAGTTTTAAGGTTTTGGAGGACTTTTGAATCCATTTGTTTTAAAAGTGTTTCTAAAGTCTCTTTTGTGCGAGGGTTTAGCACGACATTATTAAGAGAGGTTTTGGGTTGGATAAATTCAAAAATCTCTTGTTCATCAATGAGGGTTTGGAGGCTGATTTTTTGCTTTTTTTCTTCATTATTTTGGTGGGTGATTTTTTTTAAGATTTCATCAGGGATAAAAAAGGTGCGGTTGATTCCTTCAAAAGTGCTTAAAATTTCATCATAATCCACCAAGCCTTTTTGGACAAGCTTGCTCCTATCATCAAGTAAGGCACGATTTTTAATACGCTCATAGTCGTTTAAGCTAACTAGATTAATCAATGTATTAAGCTCTCTTGCTTGGGATTCTCTACCGGAATACTCCTCTTTTAAAAGGGCTAAGAAAATGATTTTTTCTTGAGCATTGAGATTGTATTCTTCAAAGAGTTTTTCTAAACTTGGCTTGTCTTTGGTGAGGTTTAGCCTTTGTTTGATTCGCTCTTGGAGGGCTTTGATTTTTTGTTCGCCTTTAGCAAGGAAGGGCGAGGAGAGATTGTCCTTTTTGTAAGGCAGGAGGCTAGAGAGGAGATTGATGACTAAAAACTGGTCTTTAAGATAGTCTAAATGGTCAGAATAAGCAGAGATTCTAGGGAGTTTGGGGTAGATTCCACCCTCTTGAATGAGTTTTAAAAAATTATTGCTTAAAGAAAAGGGGGAATTAAGCAGTCTTAGGTAAAGCACTTCGTTATTGAGATTTTTCAAAAAAAGATTCTGACTTAACCAGCCTAAATCAAGGAGATTTTTAAAAAAAGGTAGAAATTTCAGAATCGCCACATCATCTTTTGGTATAAAAAGCGCATTAATCACATCAAGACAGAGGATTTCTTCATTTCCTTTCAAAATCTCTTGACAAAAATAATGAAGAATGAGCGCTTCTTCCTTGCGACATCGCAAAAAGGGATAAATTTTTGTTTTGGTAATGGGGGTTGTTTGTAGAAAATCAAGTAAATATTGCATTATTGTCCTTTATCATCATTGGGGTCTAAGTGGGTGATAACGACCCAATTTCCTTGTAGAGCTTTGATTTTATTTTCGATAGAATCCGCAATCGTGTGTGCTTCTAGCAGGGAAATTTGGGGGTTAAAAACCAAATGCACTTCTAAAAAATAAATCTCCCCGCTTTGCCTTGTTTTTAAATTGTGATAGCCATTAATGGGGGCGTTATCAAGGATTGTTTTGAGAGTTTTTAGAATCTCATTATCTAGCGCCCTATCAAGTAAAATCAAAACGCCATTTTTTAAAAGTGTCCAAGCCGAATAAATAATGTAGATTCCAATGCCAATTCCAAAGAGTGCATCAAACTCGCTAAAGCTAGTAAAATATACTAAAAGCAAAGCAAAAAGGACGGCTAGATTGCTTAAAACATCGGTTTTGTAATGCAGTGCATCGGCTTTGATGATAAGATTGTTGGTTTTTTTAGCTATGGCATGAAGATAGAGGACGAGGGAGGTTGTCAGCAAAACAGAGAAAATCATCACTCCAATAGAATAGGGGAGGTAGTTTAACTCATTCCCTAAAATGAGTTTTTTGAGCGATTGATAAAGCACAAAAGCCCCTGAAGCACAAATTATGCTACCTTCAATCACAGCTGCTAGCGATTCGATTTTACCTTTGCCGTAGTTGAAATGTGAGTTAGCAGGTTGTTCTGATTTGGTAATGGCATAGAAATTAAAAAGCGAAATGCACAAATCAAGTAAGGAATCAATGGCAGAAGCAAGAGTTGCAACCGAGCCGCTTAAAATTCCCCCAATAAACTTCACATAGATTAAAAGAAAAGCAGTGAGGCTAGAAATTAAAGTAGCTTTTTTTTGAATCGTCATTTCACACCGGTGGCAAGAGATAGAGAGGCTTTGTCTCTGTGGAAAAAAGGTTTTGTTCGAGCTTTTGGGGTAGAGTGTAGGGGGCGATTTTTGGCGGAGTTTTGTAGGTTTTTAACACGATTTCACTTCCCTCTAGCACAAAATAACAATTCCCATAGGCTTTAATGGGTGAGTTAGAATTAAAGTGGAATCCATGTGTGGCAAAAAGTTTAGAATCATAGGTAATTTGCAGGGTTTTAGCAAAGAGATAAATGAGCTTTAATGCCATAAGACTACCCGGACCACGCACAAAATAGAGATTATCAAGCCCAGTTCCTTGCGTTTTTAGCGTGGCAAAAAAGGGGATTAGTGATTCTGAGAGTTGGGCGGGTAGGGAGTGTGCAGACTGCAGCTGAAAATCCTTATAAACCCCGATAAGCACGGGTTGGCTTGTGGGGATAATTAAAATCTGATTCATTTAAGCATTTTGGTAGGCTAATGCGTAATCATCGCTTTCTTGGCTAGATTGGATAATCTCATAAGCCTCATTGTCTTCAAAGATTTTTTTAGTAAGGAGGTGGTTGAGTTTGTGGCTACCTGCATAAGAGACATAAGTCCCAAGTAGTGGAATCCCAAGTAGGCACATATCGCCAATAGCATCTAAAATTTTGTGGCGGACAAATTCTTCTTTATAGCGTAAGCCTTCTTTGTTTAGAATTGTTGTTTCATCTAGTACAATAGCATTATCTAGGGAGCCACCAAGCGCAAGCCCTTTGGAGCGGAGATATTGCACTTCATTTAAAAATCCAAAAGTTCTTGCTCGTGCGATTTCTTCTTTATAATTGTTTGTAGAAAAGGTAAATTTGTATTTTTGTGTGCCAATGGCTGGGTGGGGGAAATGGATAGAAAAATCAAAAATACATTCTTTGCTTGGCTCTAACCGCACGAATTTATCGCCTTCTTTGACTTCAATGGGAGATTTGATTTTGAGAATCTTTTTAGGAGCGTTTTGTTTTGTAATTCCGGCTTCTTCAAGTAGCATACAATACCCAATACTACTGCCATCCATTATCGGCACTTCCTCATTATCAAGCACGATTTGGAGATTGTCAATTCCATAGGCATGGATTGCAGAGAGAAGATGCTCGATTGTTGAGACTTTATGCCCATCTTTAGCAATCACCGTTGCCATTGTGGTATCTACGACATTTTCTGGGCTAAGTGGGATATTTACTCCCACATCACTGCGGAAAAAATGGATTCCGCTATTTTCTTCCAAAGGTTCTAAACGCATTTTTACTGGGATACCTTTGTGTAAGCCAATACCGACTAATTCAATTGCTTTAGCAAGGGTTTTTTCTTTCATAGTAAATCCTCAATGATGATTTGATTGTCTTTTTTGTAGATTTTTTGATAGCCTTGTAATAACCTTTCTCTCTCGATGATTTCGCTATCAAAGAGGATATTGCCTTCTTTAATGGGACCTAAAATCATATAGGTGCCATTGCAAAAGACATTGCCGCTAATCTCGCCAAAAATTTGGACATTGCCTTGAGCTTGGATACAAGCCCCATTATTGACACGACCAAAGATAGTCACATCGCCTTGAGCTAGGATTTCCTCTCCGCTACGGATAGTTCTATGGAGAATCAAAGTTGGATTCTTGGTTTGTTTTTTCTCTTTTTCTTGTATCTTTTGATTTTCTTGCAGACTTGGTTGGGAATTTTGCTGTGGGTTTGTTTGTTGTGTTGTTAGTAAATTTTCTTGTGTGAGTTGGGTGGGTTTTGCTTTTTGGATAGACTTTTGAGATTCAGGTAATTGGGAGAGGATTTTTTGGGAGTTTTTTTGCTCGATGAAGTTGAGGTTTTGGGATTGCAAAAATTCTAAAAGCTTGCTTCCAATGGGGTAGGTAAAGACTACTAAAAAATCTTTCAGCAAAACCAAATGTTTTTGAATATAGGCAATTGTTTCTTCTTCATCTCCGGCTATGAAAATAAAAGCTCTAAGGCTTCTTTGTCGTGCTTCTACCATTTGTGTGTCTCATAACTTATTGATGATGGATTGAGCTTCATTGATGATGTCAGTGATATTGGTTTTAATCCATGCAGAATCAAGCCATTCTGCCGTCCAAACCTCATGCCCCTGCACCAAAATACCAAAATGCAAATGATCTCCTAAGGCTAAACCTGTGTTTCCAGTGGTTGCAATCACTTCACCGGCATTAAGAGAATCACCCACATTAACCTTTTGTGTGGTGAGGTGTGCATAGAGGGTGGAGAGACCTAGCCCATGATAGATGATAATGGTATTTCCATTGATTCCAACAAACTCGTTTAGAGTTACGATTCCGGGATTACTAAGTAAAACGGGAGCTTGTTTGATACTGGCTAAATCAAGCCCCATATGGTTTGATTCGCTGACATTTTCACCTTGATAGTTAAAAGTTCTATGATCCCCAAAATTCGCCATTACTGCACCGTTTTTAAGCGGCGAGAAAGCACGAATAGGGAAGTTTTGAATCAATGTTTCTCTATCAAACTGCGATGCCACTTCAAAGATGCGATTCCCATTTTGTTGGCGAACTTCTTCATTGATATATTTAAAAATCGCAAGCTTATTAGGGAAGTCTTCTAGACTTCTCTCGCCAATTTCTTGCACAAGTGTGGAAATTTTACCATCAATAAAAGAATCGCTTAGCGGAATTGTGGAGTTGCGGTATTGCTTTTTTTGAAGATAGAAATTAATGGGTGCAATACTGACATTGCCTGCAGAATCGCTGACATAAATTTTGGCATTAAAATTGGGATTGGTTTTATTCCATGCAATGAGGGAAATATAAAAACCTTCTTTATAAAAAGGCTGTGGATAGAAATCATAAGTGCCATTGTTGAGGCGGATTTCTTTAAGGTTATCATCAGTAGCATGGAAAATCACAAGCGCGCTCCCACCTTGTGTGATTTTGTAAGAATGAGAGAGGATTGTGAGCTGGGGTTTTTTAGTGTCAATAGGGAGTGTTAGGGTTTGGGTTGTGGTGTTGCCATTAAAAAGATTCCAATTACTGGTGTCAGTAGCTGAGATTTCTAGCGTGATTTGGGTTGTGGAGTTTTTGATATTTTTGGGCTTTTGGATACCGATACAGAGGATTTTTGGGGTGGTTTGGATTTCTTGAGATTCGCTAAGTTCTGCATTCCAATCAAGGCAGTTTTGGGGATTTAGGATTGTGGTTTGGAGCGGAATTTTCTCTTGATTTTGTAATAAGGCAACACTATATTGGCTAATTCCTGCATTATCTTGGATTTGGATTGGGAAAAATCCATTGAGATTCCATGCTGGATTTTCTCTTAAACTGATTTGTGGTGGTTCTTTTTCAAAGGATTGTGAAGAGAGCATAAAAATACCTCCACCGATAAAAACAATGATAAGGATTAAACCTAAAATTCTAATAAAACCGCTTTTAGAATGTGGATTTTGCATTGCTATTGCCTTAAAAAGAGTTGATAAATTGGAAGGATTGTAGCCAAAAAGTGCTTATGTTAAGTTTATGGGAGAGTTTTTGTGAGGAAGCTCCACCCTTAAGGTGGAAGCTTACGCTTTAAGAGCTTTTTTAAGTGCGTCTTCAATCATGGGCTTAGAATTTGGTTCAACCAGTCTTTCGCCCACTTCTACGCCGTCTTTAAAGAAAATCAAAGTTGGGATTCTACGCACATTGAGTTGTTCTTTTAACTCTTCTTGTTCATCTGCCATTACCATACAAAACTTCACTTTTCCTGCGTATTCTTGCATAAGTATTCCCATAATGGGTTCAATTTTTTTGCAATCAGGACACCAAGGAGCACCTACAGCCACAAGGCAAACGCCCTCTTTTGTTTCGCTAGTGAAATTATCTTTTGTTAGTCCATTCATCATTTGAAATCCTTTCTAAATAAATTTTGTATCGAGAATTGTGAGATAACTTAGCTTAAAAAAAATGAAATTATTGATTTTTTGGTAATTTTTATGATTTTTAAGCGATATTCGTAAAAACTGCTTGAACATCATCATCATCTTCGATTTTATCCAATAGTTTCTCAATATCTATAAGCTGCTCCTCGCTAAATTCCACGGGATTGTTAGCAATCCGCTCTAGCGCAGCTTTTTTGACATCGGCTTTGATTTCCTCTAGGGCATTTGCGAGGCTTCCAAAGCTTGTGTAATCCCCATAAATATGGACAATATCTTCATCAGCTTCTAGCGATTCAAGTCCAGAATCAATGAGGTTTAGCTCTAGCTCTTCTAAATCTCCTAAGCTTTTTTTATCTACTTCAAAATGTGCCTTGCGTGAAAACATAAATTCTAAGGAATTGTTGGTTAGCATTTGCCCACCAAGCTTATTGGCATAGCTTTTGAGGTTTGCTACCGTGCGTGTGGTATTGTCTGTCGCACATTCGACAAAAAATAATGCACCATGGGGGGCTTTAATCTCATAATTCACTTCAGTAATTTGAATCCCATCTTTTCCTAAAGCCCTTTTAATTGCCGCTTCAATATTGTCCTTTGGCATATTTTGCGCTTTGGCAGCCATGATTGCGGTGCGGAGTTTAGAATTCATATCAGGGTCGCCACTCCCGCCTTCTTTGACAGCGATGCTAATTGCTTTGCCTAGTTTAGGGAAAAGCTTAGACATTTTATCCCATCGTTTTTCTTTGCTGGCTCTTCGATATTCAAATGCTCGTCCCATATTAACCTCGCTTGAATGTAATGATTGTGTTTGCGTTTAAAGCTGTAATTGTAGTATTTTTAAGATTAACTATGTATTAACTTTGTTTGAGTGATTCTGAGTTATTGCAATGTTTGTAGTGACTCAAAGTGGGGGTATTTTGTGATTTTAGTTATGGATTGCCACGACTTCTAAGGAAGTTTCATAATGATGAGAATCAAAGAAATTCCATTGGGTCACAGGTAAAAACTTCTGAATCTTTTGGTAAATAATGCAGGAATTGGTCAAGGAATTGCTTATTTAAAAACATTTCCCCGCAGATGATAATGCCCTTAGTGTTGTAGTTTTCCTCCATATCACGCGCGAAGTTGGCAAAGAATTCCGCCATTGAATCTAAAATCCCAAAGCAGAGTAATTCACTCTCGACACCGGCGAGCTTGAAGCTCATGACAGAGCGCAAGGTGCGTAGGGTGTCAAGGTAGATTTTGCCTTTATCATCTTTTTCTAATCTAAAGTCAATACGTGGTCCTTTGGCACCAACAAATTCTCCTGCTTTTTGCAAGATGGCATTAGCAGAATCTTTGAGCTGTGACTGGAAGTCTGAATTAAGTGGGATTGGCACATGCAAGTCAAGTAAGATTCCGCACATTCCTAGCAAATCTAGGAGGTTGGTTGAGGGTTTGGAATCAGTGGGCAAGGATTCTAGCTGTGAAATGAGGGCAGCATTAGCGTTTGTGAAGTTTTTTAGTAGGGATTTTGTTGTGGTGTTTTGGGTTTTTAGGATTTGCAAGATTGCTGTTAGATTGCTTTGGAAGACAAATTCTATAGGAGTTTTGAAGCTTTTATTGAAATAAAGCATAAAGTGGGTTGGGTTTTTGCCTAGATAGAGGGCGTTTGTTTGGGTGAGGTTTTGGGAGTTTATGACTTCTTGAAATGTTGGAATTTCAGGGTAGGTGGCGTTTGTGGATTCTCCAAAAGCATGTTTTAGCACAAGTGAGTTTTTGCCAACACTAATTTGCAAAGGAGAGCGGTCTCTTTCTATGTATTGACAAATGCCATTTTCTAGTTTTTTGGTGGGTTCTAGGAGGTAGATTCCGCTGTGAGGTTGGAGGAATTTGGTAAGTAGCAATAAAATTGGGTCAAAAGGCAGAATGCAAGGCACTTCATGGGCGGGAAAAAGACTTTTTAGAATGGATTTTGGCTTGAGGGTGATGAGGGGCTTTTCTAGCGTAGCTAGGGCTTGGCATTCTTCGCTTGTGATTCTAAAAAGGGATTGGGCGTTGTTTAAGCAAAAGGGCATGAAGAGATAGGCAGCTTGGATTTTGGGTAGGTTGCTTTGGCTGCTGTTTTCATCAAAGAGGATTATTTCTTTTTTTCCTAGGGGGGTTTTTAGAAAAATGCTTTGCTGGTTTTTTAATAGAGTGCTTAGGAATTGTAGTGATTCTTGCAGGGTTTTGGAGTCATTGATGGGGATTTTTTGATTGTCTTTTAAAAATGTAATCTTTTGGGGGCTAAAATCGATAAAATCACTCCATAAATCGCAAAAAGTCTCGGAATCTTGATCGCTCACTCGCTCTAGCTCGGTTGGGGTTAAAAAATTTGAGGATTCTTGAAAGTTTGGGATAGGCTGTGTGGGGGAGAAAGATTCTAAAATGCGGAGTTCTTTAAAAGCCCATTGTAGCGAGAGTGGGAGGTTCTTAGCTAGAGCGTTTGTGAAGTTTAGGAAGTTTTGCTCTTCGCCTTGTGTTTCTAGGCTAAAGCCTGTGTTTGTTTGGATAAATTGTGATTTTAATTCAAAAGAATCGGCGGTTTTAGAGAGGGTTTTGAAAAAAAAATTTTGGATTTTTTGCGGATTTTGTAGGGTCTGAATGAGTGAAAAGTCTAGCGCAAGTAGCAAGTTAAAAGCCTTTGTAAGAAAGATTTGCGATTTCTTGTAAATCTTTTTGGTTTTTTTGGTGGGCGGTTATGCCTAACTCTTTTAAGTATTTGAGGATTTGAGCTTCCATAGTTTTAGCTGATTCTAAGATTTGTGGGGATAATTCAAATGTTGGGTCACTTCCGATAATCACGGGCTTAACGCCTAAAATCTTAGTGGGTGGTAAGTCGCCTAACATTTCAACCATCTTTAAAGTTTGTAGCATTTCCACTTCATGTGCGCTACCTGCCCAGGTGATGTTGTTTGGAATCGCGCTAAAATCAAAAAAGTAAATATCACCAATTTGTGCATCATTAGCATCAATGCAATCTAGGATTAAAACTCTATCATATTGTGTGATAATGGGGATTAGGTGTTGTGCCATTGTTCCGCCATCGAGGATTTCTAGGGAATGCTCACCGCTGAAAGCATAATTGATTTTAAGGAGATTAGAGAGATGCACTCCAATCCCCTCATCGCCAAAGAGTATGTTACCGATTCCTAAAATCAGAATTTTCATTAGTGTTGCTCATCTTTTTCAAATTTTAACCCACTTATAATCGTGTCAATTCCAGAGCCGGGGAATTTCACGGCATTCCAGCTTGCCATATAGATATGGATAGGGATAAAGATGATGAATGCCCAAGTTAGAATATGGTGGAATAATCGGACATTTGCAATTCCGCCACAAAGCACTTCTAAGGGTTTCATAATAGGCATAAGAAGTCCGCCAAGTCCCTCATGATACACATGGGAGTATAAAATAAGTCCAGTTAGTGAGATGAGGATAATAAGTAGCATCACGCCGATGTAGGTAATGAGCTGTAAGGGATTGTAAGAGCCTTTATTGTGCGGGTGTCCGCCAAGTAGTAGGTAGGTTTTTAGGATTTGAAACCACACAATGGGATTAATCAAATCTAAAAATGACCTACGCTCCATTTGAGATTCTTTAGCAAAAATAAAAAGATAGATTCTAAAAAGAGAAACTGCAATGAGTAAAAATCCGATAGAGACATGCCAGATTCTCGTGAGAGAATTAACTTGATAATTTGGATTAGCGCTCAAAAAAGGATAAGCTAGATAAAACCCAGTGGCAATGAGTGCAAAAATTGCAAAAGCCCGAATCCAATGGAATATCCTTGTGAGTTTTGAAAACTCAAAGACGGCTTTGTATTTTGTTTCCATAATGTCTCCCTTAGATATTGCAATTCATTGCTATGGGGTCGATTTTGTATTGCCCCATTTCATTGCCTTTGGTATCCATTAAATGCACCGAACACGCAATGCAGGGGTCAAAGGAATGAATCGTGCGGATAATTTCTAGTGGCTGTGTGAGGTCTTCAATCTTTGTCCCTACCAAAGAAGCCT
The DNA here is from genome assembly GCA_944325475.1 of uncultured Helicobacter sp. Classification (GTDB taxonomy): domain Bacteria; phylum Campylobacterota; class Campylobacteria; order Campylobacterales; family Helicobacteraceae; genus Helicobacter_D. Next base: position 18,954 of record CALVAF010000162.1, on the reverse strand, counting down.
CATAAGGTCCCATTTGATTTTTAGAATCTTTGGGTCCAGCATTCCATGTGCTAGGTACTACAGCTTGGTAGTTTGAAACCACGCCATCTTTGATTCTAACCCAATGGCTTAACATGCCGCGTGGGACATTGCCGATGTAGCGTCCTTTGTATTCTTTGGTATTGTCGATTTTATAAGGCGCACAAGTGGTTTGGTCTCCAGATTTGAGATTTTCTACTAGAGAATTGAAGGCTTCAATTCCATAGTCTGCAGAAAGTTTGCATTCCAAAAGTCTCGCTGCAGTTCTACCTAAAGTTGTAAAAAGAGCTTCAATAGGCAACCCTGTATCTTTTAAAAATTGGGTTGCGATTTTTGTGATTCGTGGATTTTTAGCTGCTAATCCTACGACAATGGCAGCTAGTGGTCCCACTTCCATAGGTTCGCCATTGTAGCGAGGGGATTTTATCCAGCTGTATTTTCCTTGCAGATTCAAAGCTTTTGTTTTAATGGGAGTACCATCAGGTCCGATAGTATCGGCATCGACAAAGCCGGTGTAATTTGGTGTTGTGTCTCCATCATAGGGGTGGAGTGCTTTGTCATTTTGATACCATGAATGTGTGGCTTCTTCGGTAATTAAATCTTCATTAATTTCAAATAATTTTGAAATATCGCCATTACGCACAATTCCGCTACTATAAAGGGTTTCACTACGATTAATAGGAATCTCTGCATGACTGATAAAGTTTTTTACCCCACAACCTTTAAGGACGCTTGGTTCGTTTTTATACACTTCTGCTGCCATGACAACATCGGCATAATATGCACGATTGACAAAATCTGCAACTTCTTGATATTTGGTTAGCCAATCCCCAAGCCTTGAAGGGTCTAAAATATCTACTACGCAAGTAACACCACCAACGGTTAAACTTTGTGGATGAGGCTGCTTGGCACCAAAAATTGCCATGATTTGCGCAGCCACTCTCTGCACTTCAAGGGCTTTTAGATAGTGAGAAAGCACGATAAGGTTTTGTTCGGGCGAGAATCGGTAGGTTTTGTGTCCCCAATATGCGTTTGCAAAAGGTCCTAAGCCTTGTTTAGCGCTAGCAAATTTAGCAACTTTTTCTTGCACGTCTTTGAGCTCATCAGCACCTGTTGCAATCGGGTTTTTGACATATTTAAAGGCGAGCTCAGAAGCTTTTTGGGGGTCGGCTTTGAGCGCACTTGTGATGTCGCACCAATCGAGCCCATGTAAGTGATAAAAATGAACTAAGTGGTCGTGTAACACAAGCGAGACATTCATCAAGCTTCGCACCATTTCGGCATTAAAAGGGACTTGAATGCCTAGCGCATTTTCAACAGCAGAAACTCCTGCTTTATAATGGGAATAAGTGCAAACTCCGCAAATTCTTTGCACCATAAAACCAACATCACGTGGGTCTCGATTTTTGACAATCACTTCAATTCCCCTCCACAAAGTTGAGCTAGAATAAGCATCTGTGATGACATTATTTTCATCAACAATCACTTCAATTCTTAAATGTCCCTCGATTCTTGTAATAGGATCAACGATAATTCTTTTTGTCATTTTACCCTCCCTTGTGGATTAATCTTTCTTTTTTTGTATGTTAGATAAAATCGCATGTGCTGCTATACCAATTGCTGCTGCCCCTAGCAATGTAATACCGATATTATCAGCTGTTCGGTCTTTGCCGCTAAAAAATGGGACATCATAGACTTTGTTGCCAAGTGGTTCTTCAAAAGGTCCCATAGTGTCCCAAAAGTTTGGTTCGCTGCAGCCGATGCAACCATGCCCTGCTTGAATAGGCCAACTTGTGTGGGAGTTAAATCGGAGTTTGGAGCAGTTATTGAAGGTATAAGGTCCTTTGCAGCCGACTTTGTAGAGACAATACCCACTTTTAGCCCCTTCATCGCCAAAGCTTTGGACAAATTCCCCTGCATCAAAATGCCCTCTCCTCTCACACAAATCATGGATTCTAAGTCCATAAGCCCATTTGGGGCGATTGAAAGCATCAAGACTTGGTAAGGTCCCAAAAAGAATGAAATGAAGCACATTGCCTACGATGTTTTTCTCGCTTGGAGGACAGCCCGGGACATTGATAACAGGTTTGTTGGTTACATCACTTAGGGGTTTAGCGGCAGTTGGGTTAGGATTAGCTGCTTGAATCCCACCAAAGCTAGAACAGGTTCCAATGGCAAAAATAGCTGCTGCATGCTCACTTGCTTCCCTTGCACTTTCTAAGCCAGTTTTGCCATGTGCGCCGATAGTGAGATACTGTCCTTCTAGCGCTGTTGGGACACCACCTTCTACCATTAAAACATAGCGTCCTTTGTATTTTTCAATTGCTTCTTCTAAATTGTGTTCTGCTTGGAATCCAGAAGCTGCCATAAGGGTTTCGTGGTATTCTAAAGAAATATAATCAAAAATCAAACTTGCAATGCCGGGTCCATCGCTTCTAAGCAAACTTTCACTGCAGCCGGTGCATTCTGCCATATGCAACCAAATCACAGGTAATCTATCAGCGACTTCAGCTGCTTTTGCCGTGAGGGGTGCAAAACTTGCAGGAAGTGAAAGCATAGTGGTCATGGCTCCTGCCCATTTCATAAAATCTCTTCTTGAAACCCCCTTTTCTTGTAGCATTTTTTTAATGTTGCTACCTTTTTTTAAGGTGGGGAATTTGCTAATTTCTTTTAACCTTTTTTGTGCTTTGTGAAGCAAGAGCTCTTCTCTTTCCATCTCAATCCTTTCTAAGAAGTGTGTTAAAAATAAAATTTATTCTTAACTTTTAAAAACTTTAAAATAGTCAATTTTATTAAGTTTAAAGGAAAACTGACTTTTTAAACGAGATTATTGTAGCACTTTTTTAGAGATTTTTTTATTAAAATAAAAAGAATCTAATTAAAAAATGTAAAATCATTAGCTGATTCTTCATGAGTGGTGGTTTGATTGGTGTCAATAAGCCAGTAAAATTGTGAGACTTTGTTTAAAAAAGGTTGAATAATGGCGATTTGATAGCCTTGTCTTTCTTCGATAGATTGGACTTTGCCCACGTCAATTTCGGAGTAAAAGATACCATCATAACCACTTGTTTGGATTATATCTCCCACTTTAATTTTGGGATAAAGAGGGATATAATCGACAATAAAGCCTTTGTTGGTGTCGTATTTTGCTACTCCGGGAGTTTTATTTTCACCCACAAAAACACTATAATTGCACTGCTCATCGCCGTTTAAAAAGCCAGTGAGGCGATTGTTTTCAAAAATTGCGATTCCAGCAACTTGATTGTTGGTAACAAGCCCAAAGATTTTGTTTTCTGTGGCGTTAAAAGAATTGGTATCGCGATTTTGAAGCCATACTTTGGTGTAGTCATTAAGACGCACATAAGAGAGGGTGCGCACAAGGTGGAAGCTAGGCAGATTGAAGTTATCGGTTTGGAGTGAAACTAAAAGCTGACTATGCTCGTGCTTTAGGGAGTTAAGAGAGTATTGCAATCCCTCTTTGTTCTTTAGCTCATTGGTTAAATGCTTGATTTGTTCGGCTTGGTTAAAATGCCTTGTGATGACATTAAGAATGTTTTGATTGAGGTTGAGGATTCCGATTTTGATTCCATCGCTAAGATAGAGGATTTTAGAATGCACTTCTTTGGAAATTTGCATTGATAGGAAGAAAACAGTTGCAATAAAGATAATCCAAAGAAAGAGTTTTTTCATTTTTAGTTTTTACTCATAAGAGAGTTGTTGGAGGATATCAATCTCTTCTAGCGCCTTGCCTGTGCCTTTTGCGACACATAAAAGAGGTTCTTCGCCAACATATACGGGAAGTTTGACGATTTCAGAGAGATACTTATCAAGCCCTCTAATAAGCGCACCGCCTCCGGTTAGGACGATTCCATTTTCTACAATATCGCCTGCTAAATCCGGTGGCATTTGCTCTAGCACATCTTTTAGGGCGTTAGAGATTTCTTTAAGTGGTTCTTTCATTGCTTCTCTGACATCTTCGCTTGTTAGCTCGATAGTATTGAGTAACCCACTTACTTGGTCTCGCCCCTTAACTTGCATAGTCAAAGGTTTATCAAGGCTGATAGCAGAGCCGATTTCTATTTTGATAATTTCGCCGGTTCGCTCACCAATTAAAAGACTGTATTTGCGTCTGACATATTCCACAACAGCATTATCTAGCTTGTCTCCGGCGGTTCTAAGGGATTTTGAAATCACCAAGCCACCCAGTGAAATCACACCGATTTCTGTCGTCCCTCCACCAATATCGACTACTAAGCTGCCTTTAGGTTCTTTGACGGGAAGTCCCACTCCAATAGCTGCTGCCATTGGTTCTTCTATTAAAAATACCTCTCTAGCCCCCGCACTAATGGCTGATTCTCTAACAGCTTTGCGTTCCACTCCAGTTAGCCCATAAGGCACACATACGATGATTCTAGGACGCATGAGAGACTTTCTTTTATGTGCTTTTTCGATGAAATGGCGAATCATCTTTTGTGTCATATCAAAATCTGCAATCACGCCATCTTTCATAGGGCGCACAGCAAGGATACTGCCCGGCGTTTTTCCGACCATTTCTTTAGCCTCATGTCCCACGGCTAGAATCTTATTTTTACCATACTTTTCACTTCTCACAGCAACCACAGAAGGTTCATTGATGATAACGCCTTGTCCTTTGACAATCACAATCGTGTTTGCAGTCCCTAAATCGATTGAAATATCATGTGAAAACCAGCCAATTATTTTATCTAATAACATTTTTCCTCTCTTTTTGTGGATTAAGCGCTCTTCTTATCGCTCTTTTTTTGCTTGATAAGCATGGGTTTTTCTTTTTTGGATACTGATTCTTTGGTGATGATGACTTCATAGCCTTTGAGTTCGGGCAATTCATACATAATATCTAGCATTATCTCTTCCATAATTGAGCGTAAGCCCCTCGCACCCGTTTTTCGCTGAATTGCAAGTTCGGCGATGGCTTCTAGCGCTTCAGGCTGGAAAGTTAGCAAGACATTATCGAGTTCAAAAAGTTTTTGGTATTGCTTGGTAAGCGCATTTTTGGGTTTTTGGAGGATTGTTACCATGGCTTCTTTAGTGATTTCATCTAAAGTGGCAATCATATGCAAACGTCCAATTAATTCTGGAATGAGTCCAAAACTGACTAAATCATCAGGTTCGACTTCATCAAGCAGGTTTTTGGATTCACTCTTAGCATTTTTTGTGTGGTGGAATCCCAATGTATTGCCTCCAATTCGTCTTTCAATGATTTCATTTAGCCCATCAAAAGCCCCTCCGCAGATGAATAAAATATCTTTGGTATTTATTTGGATAAAGTCTTGATTTGGGTGCTTTCTGCCGCCTTTTGGTGGGATATTCACTAAACTTCCCTCAATGATTTTCAAAAGGGCTTGTTGCACGCCCTCACCAGAGACATCTCGTGTGATAGAGCGGTTTTCAGAGAGGCGTGAAATTTTGTCAATTTCATCGATAAATACGATTCCTTTTTGGGCTTTTTGGACATCGCCATTAGCCTCTTGTAAAAGCCGCGTAAGGATATTCTCAACATCTTCACCAACATATCCCGCTTCTGTGAGGCTTGTGGCATCACAGATGGCAATGGGGACATTAAGCGTTTTTGCTAAGGTTTGTGCCATGAGTGTTTTGCCGCTTCCTGTTGGACCAATGAGGAGGATATTGGATTTGGAGATTTCTGTATCGTCATCTTTTGGATTTTGTAAGATTCGTTTGTAATGGTTATACACTGCGACGCTAAAGACTTTTTTGGCTTTCTCTTGACCGATGACATATTCCTCTAAGATAGCCTTTAATTCCTTGGGAGGCATGATTTTAAAATCCTCTTCTTGAGGGGTTTCATCTATTTCAAAATATTTCTCTTCCCCAAAAATTAATTGGTAAGATGCAATAATGCAGTTTTTGCAAATGCAGACATTATTTTTGCCTGTCATTAAAGGGTTTTTGTAGGTTTCTTTGTCGTTGCAAAAATCACAAATTCTTTTGTTCATAAACTTTTCCTTATGAATGGGATTCCTCGTGTGGAATTTAAAATAAATTGGCACATTTTGATAATATTTTCATCACTTGGGGATTCGTTAAGGATTTCTTGAGCGATTTCTTTGATGGGTTGGTTGCCTAAAAAGAGGCGTTTGTAAGTGGCATGAATCGCATCGACTTGGTAGTGTTCGAAGTTTTTTCTCAAGCGGTGGAGATTAAGCCCACGAATCACCGCACGATTCCCCTCTGCCATGCAAAAGGGTGGAATGTCTTGGGATAGCGCACTGGCACCTGCAATCATTGCATAATCGCCGATTTTAACGAATTGGTGAATGGGGGTTAAGCCGCCGATATTGACATGATTCCCCATGATAATATGCCCACCAAGTGTCGCACCATTAGCCAAAATGCAGTGATTCCCAATAATGCAGTCATGTGCCACATGCACATAAGCCATAAGCAAATTATCGCTCCCAATGATAGTTTTGCTGTCTCCACCCTCAGTGCCGGGGTTAATCATTGTAAATTCGCGGATTTTGTTGTTATCGCCAAAGATGAGTTCATTGGGTTCGCCATGGTATTTTAGATCTTGGGGGTCTGTGCCTAGAGTTGCATTGGGGAAAATGGTATTGTTTTTGCCTAGAGTGGTGTTGCCTAGAATGGTTACATGGTTATAAAGCTTGGAATTATCGCCAATTTTTACATTTTTGCCAATGACACAATAATGTCCAATTTCGACATTTTCGCCAATCACTGCCCCTTCTTTGATGATGGCGCTTGGGGCGATTTTAGCACTTTTTGCAATACTCACTTGCTTGCCTTTTCTTTGCTTTTATCAACAATCATCGCTTTGAGTTCCGCTTCTGCAACGAGTTTTTCCTCCACATACGCATAGCCTTGTAGCACCCAAATGCCACCCTTTTGCTTGATGACTTCAAGCTTGTAAGTGAGTTTATCGCCGGGAATTACAGGGTTTCTAAATTTTGCCTTATCAATACTCATAAAATACACGATTTTATCGCCATTGTTGCTAGAAGCTTCACCAAACATACTTACAAAAGCTAACACTCCACCAGCTTGTGCCATTCCTTCGATAATATAAACGCCTGGATAAATGGGTTGCACTGGGAAATGCCCATTAAAAATTTCTTCATTAATGGTAATATTCTTGTAAGCTTCGATAGTTTGATTGGGTGTGATTGCGGTGATTCTATCCACGAGTAACAAAGGGTAGCGATGCGGTAGAATCTCGCATATTTTTTGCACATCATAAATCATAAAATTCCTTTCATAATGCCATTTTGCCGGGATTTAGGATATTGTTTGGGTCAAAGGCATTTTTGATAGCACGGAAGAGATTCATTTCTTCTTGGCTAAAAGCGAGATTCATAAAAGGGGCTTTGGAGATTCCTATTCCATGTTCTCCGCTTAGTGTGCCACCAAGCTCAATAGTGATTTTAAAAATCTCTTCAATTGCTTTATGTCCTTTTTCTAATTCTTCAGGCTTAGAGCCATCCACCATGACATTGGTATGCACATTTCCATCGCCAGTATGTCCAAAGCATGGAATCACCACGCCATATTTTTTGGAAACTTCGCTAATTTTTTCAAGTAATTCTGGTAGTTTGGAACGTGGCACGGTAATGTCTTCGTTAAGCTTTTTGCTACCATAAATGGTAATACTTGGGCTTGCATTTTTTCTAGCAAACCACAAATCTGTTGCTTCTTGCTCGTTAGTTGCTTTAATGAAATCACTCGCACCATTTTCATAAAACTTATCTTTGATTTTAGCAAGTTGGTATTCAATTTCTTGGGGTAAATTTCCATCAACTTCGGTAATTAAAATCGCCCCTGCATTAGTGGGTAAGCCTTTGTGGAATTTCTCTTCCACAGCTTTAATACTAAGGTTATCTAAAAACTCCATTGCCACAGGCGTAACCCCGCTTGCCATAGTTTTATAAACGGCATTCATTGCTGCTTGGATACTTGGGAAAATTCCCATGGCACTTTGCTTGTATTTGGGTTTGCTAAGAAGCTTGAGCGTGATTTCAGTAATCACAGCTAAAGTCCCTTCGCTTGCGATGAGAATCCCTGCGATATTGTAGCCTGCGACATCTTTAATTGTTTTTTTACCCGCACAAATAATATCGCCATTTGGTAGAACTGCACGCAAAGCCATCACAAAATCTTTAGTGATTCCATATTTTGCTGCCCGCATTCCCCCAGCATTTTCGCTGACATTTCCACCTAGTGTGGAGTAATGCTCACTTGCAGGGTCTGGTGGATAAAACAAGCCTACCGATTCTGCGGCTTTTTGAAGCTGCATATTCACCACTCCGGGTTGCACCCTAGCAACCATATTTTCCATATCAATTTCTAGAATCTGATTCATATGTTTTTCTAAAGCCAATATAACTCCACCATCCATAGCTAAAGCTCCGCCGGTAAATCCACTCCCTGCACCGCGTGGGACGATAGGAATCTTGTGGGTGTTGCAATATTTTAAAATCGCACTCACTTCGCTCTCATTGTGAGGGAAAACAACACATTCTGGGTATTTTCGCTCTTTAGTTGCATCATAGCAATACGCACTTAAATGGGCTTTGTCGCTATGGCAATCCTCCTCCCCGACAATTTTCCTTAAATCATGAATATTTTGCTCTGTCATTTCAAAAATCCCTTAGAAAATCTCTTTAATGCTTTGGGTGAAGTAATTTGTCACCCGACCAAAAAAGGTCGCATCTGAATCTTTAATCTCTCCTTTAAGCAAGGCATCAAAATAGAGATAATAATCTTGTGTCCTTTTGTCATTGATGAGGTAAAAAAACCATTCTTGATTCACCGAGCCAATGCGAGAGAAAAAGGGCAACATTCTCTCTTCAATAGGTGCTCGTCCGGTAATATAGTCTTTTTTAATAAGGCTAAAAGTCTGGCAATCTAAGGCTTGTCCTTCATTGAGGTTGATGATATACACAACTCCTGTGGCGTATTGGGCACAGATTTTTCGGAAATCGCTTTTAACTGGCGCAGTGTGTCCGACATCCATCAAATAAGCCGCAAACAAATCTGGGTGTAGCCAAGTCACTTCAGGATAGGCATTTTTGACTTTGTCATAAATATCTTGAGTGGGGGCAATTAAAAAGGCTCTGTCATTGAAACTGCGAAAAATCACTTCGTCGTTTTTCTGGGGTTTTAAAAGCGGTGTGGGGAAGGCTTTTTGTTCTAGCCCCACAAAGGGTTCAAAGGCGATTTTTGCTCGATTGTCTTTAATCTCCACCACCGCAGCCATTGCGACGATTCCAGAATGTTCTTTATCAAACCAACGGATAATCTGCCCACTCTCTCCAACTTTTAAATCAAAAGCAGGGACATAGGCAAAATGCTCTGAATTTGCATCAATCTCGATAATAGGAACAATGAGTTTGTTACCAAAAGGGGAAGCAAAAACAGAAATGCTAAGGAATAAAAATGGCAAAAAGGAGTATAGAAATCGCATTTGTCAAAAAACCTTAGAAATAATTTTTAATGAAGTGTTATTATATCTTGAATTTTCTTAAAAATCTTGTAAAATCAGTTTAGTTTGCTTTGTTTTTATATGTCAATGAGGCTAAAAATTTTTAATTGTCTAAAATATTCAATTTACCCTGTTTTTAAAAATCGGATTTAAGTTTAAAAATTAAGTTTTGAAAAATCTTTTTTTGCTAGTATTCCGTTTGCAAAAAATGTGCGTTTTTAACATTGTTTGACAAAATACAAAGGAGAAAGTATGGAGTTTTTGGAACTTCTAATGGTTTTGATTGCGATGATTCTTATCATTAAAAAACCAGAAAAGGAAAAACTGGCTTTTAATCTTGTGATGATTTCATGGGTGATTATGATTGTGCTTTATGTCTCGCACAAAGCGGGTGGAATCCTTACAAATATGAATCTATAAGGGCTTAAAATGAATGAAAATGCAAAAGTAAAGAATTTTTACACACTGATGTGCTTAGCGGGATTGTTGATTGTATTGTTGCCAGTGGGTATTGCAAATGTCGTCTTTGGGTATATGCTTGGGGATAGCCCTTGCACTTTGTGCTGGGGGCAAAGAGAGGCGATGATTTATATTGGTGTTGTGGCATTGTTTATCGTGCGTTATGGAATGAAAGGTAAATATATCGCAGCTATTTTGATTATGGCGGCTTTTGGTTTGTATCAATCTTTTGCGCAATATGGAATGCACGCCATGCGTGATTTGGACCAAGGCTTTGGTTTAGCAGTGTTTGGCTTGCATACTTATTTTTGGGCAGAAATCGTGTTTTGGGCAGTGGTTTTGTTGCTTGGAGTGATTTTTGCTTTCGCGCCTAAGTTTAGCGAGTTTGATGTGGAAATGGCAGGGAAAAAGGTTAGAGAATGGACGAAATTTTCTTTTGCTTCTGTGGCGATTGTGACTTTGATTGTGGCTTCCAATGTTTTTCAAGCTTTTGTTAGCACAGGGATTCCTCCATTTGCAGGGCAGGGTGATCCAGTGAGATTCAGTCTTAACCCTAAATATATTATTTGGAGTACAGATTATTGGAATGGCAAATTTAGTAGTTTTTCATTCTTGGGTCCAAGAGATGTGAAAGCACCAGATTATGCGTTTGCACCAGCAAGTTCAAAACTTGGAATCACATTTGATAATCATAGCGCTAATGCGCCTTTGAATATCGATGAGACTTTAAGTATTATAAGCGAGCAAGAAATTGATTTTACACAACCTATTAATACCCTAAGTCTAATTCGTGGGGAATATTTGGTAAGCTCTAAATATAATGTTGCAGTAATGGATGAGAATTTCCAAGTTAAATCTAGCTTTGAGTTAGACCCTTATTTTTCAGCCACAATTGACCCAATTATTGGAATTATTCCTTATATGGAGGACAAATATCTTTTAATGGGTTCTAACAAGTCTTTCTTGCGATTTAAGCAAAATCCAAATGCCGATGATGCAAAGCAATATGCGGATTTCATCAAAGGTGCAGACCAGTTTGAAGGGCAAGGTGAGGGCTTAGGTAGAGGGCGTTTGGACACGGTTAGGTCGAAGTTTTTCCATGTGGCAAGTATGGCAAGTGATGGGACATATTTTTATCTTGCAACAACTCCAAATAACAAAAACGCAAAAACTTTTGTAATTAGTAAATTCTTGTTAAAAGACAGAACATTATCTGGAGAATTTACGCCTAAAGCTAACTTAAAAGAGGGCAAAACTCTAGGCGATCTTTATGTAACTTCTATGGTGTATCACAATGGCGAACTTTATGCGCTTAGTAAGAATCACAATGTGATTGTGGTTATTGATCCTAAGCTAGAGGAAGTGACAAAAACAATCGCTTATCCAGAGACTATCAAAAATGCTAGAAGCTTACTTATTAATGAAGCAGGAGAAATCAAGATTCAAAGTTACCAAGATGGGGCAAATATCCTTTACACTTTGGATTGATTAAAATTTCTTTATGTGGCCTTTTGGCTGCATAAAACTTTTTAATTTTTCATTTTAAACTTTCCTTTGTAATTTACCCAAACAAAAAACTAATTTTGCTATACTTCCACACTTAATCTTAAATAAAATAAAAGAGATTTCTGATGCTTAAAATTTATGACAGCGTTAAAAAAGAAAAAGTGGATTTTATCCCTATTAATCCCCCACAAGTAAGGATTTATGTTTGTGGTCCAACGGTGTATGATGATTCGCATTTGGGGCATGCAAGAAGCGCAATTGTGTTTGATTTACTACGTAGAATCTTGAGAGAAAATGGCTATGAAGTGCTTTTTGCAAAGAATTTTACAGACATTGATGATAAAATTATTAATAAATCTCTACAAAGCGGTTTGAGTGTGGAAGAAATCACGCAAACTTACACGCGAAAATACCTTGAAGAAATGGAAGCTTTGGGTGTGGAGAGAGCGGACATTGAGCCAAGGGCGACAGAGAGTTTGGATGGCATTTGTGTGATGATTGAAGAATTGCTGCAAAAGGGCTTTGCCTACCAAACCCCTAGCGGTGATATTTATCTTTCAGTAGAAAAAGATTCAAAATACGGCATGCTAAGTGGGCGGATTGCTGAACTTCAGACACAAAGTAGAATACAAAATAGTGAGCAAAAAAGGGACGCAAGGGACTTTGCCTTGTGGAAAAGCTATAAAGGAATCGGTGATATTGGCTATGAAGCACCCTTTGGCAAGGGGCGTCCGGGTTGGCATATTGAATGTTCGGCGATGATTAAAAAACACCTTGCTTATGAGGGGGAATATGCCATTGATATTCATGGGGGTGGGGCGGATTTGCTTTTTCCTCATCATGAAAATGAAGCCTCTCAAACGCGTTGTGCGGAGAATCAAAGCATTGCAAAATATTGGATTCACAATGGCTTTGTTACGATTAATGGTGAAAAAATGGCAAAATCTCTAGGAAACAGCTTTTTTATCAAAGACGCACTTAAAAACTATGATGGCGAGATTTTGCGATTCTATCTTTTGGGGACGCATTATAGGGCGGGGCTAAATTTTGCCAAAGAAGATTTGCTAGCTGCTAAGAAGCGTCTTGATAGAATCTATCGCCTTAAAAAACGTATTGATTCCACACAAACATTTAAAGAGGAGGATTGCTGCGAGTTTAGGGAGGCGTTTTTGGAGGCTTTGAATGATGATTTGAATATTTCAAAGGCTCTAAGCGTGGTGGATGAGTTTGTGGCAAAGGCTAATGAAATGTTAGACCAAAAGCAAAAACATAAGATTCCAAGCATTGCTGGGAATTTGGCGATTATAACACGGCTTTTGGGTGTGGGAGGTAAGAATCCTTTTGCATATTTTCAGCTTGGAGTGAGTGAGGCACAAAAGAGCGAAATTGAGTTTTTGATTTCCCAAAGACTTGAGGCAAAAAAGCAAAAAGACTTTGCAAATGCGGATAAGATTCGAGAAAAGCTGCGTGAGATGGGAGTTGAGATTATGGATACACCTAGTGGCTGTATGTGGGAAAAAGTATAATGGAGAAGTTGGATTTTATCGGCATTTTTGTGATTGCGTTAATGGGTAGTTTTGGGCATTGCATTGGTATGTGTGGTGGGATTGTCTTGGCGTATTGTGGGAGGCTTAATCTTAACTTTAGAGAACATAAAATGCGTTTAGTAGGCTATCATCTGCTGTATAATCTTGGACGCATTAGCACTTATATTGTCCTTGGTGTGGTGGTGGGATTTTTGGGGAGTATGTTTGCAGTCAATGAGTTTTTGAGGTGTTGGCTTTTTGTGTTAGCTGGAGTAGCAATGATTCTGGCGGGTTTGTCGTTGTTTGGGAAATTAAAATTTTTGACATATTTGGAGCATTCTTTAGTAAGTGGTAAATGGTATCAAAGGAAATTCCAAAGTCTTTTGGAGCTAAAAAACCCTCTAAGCCTTTATTTGCTTGGGATTTTAAATGGCTTGTTGCCTTGTGGGTTTGTGTATGCGTTTTTGTTTGGGGCAGCTGGGTTTGCAGACCCGCTTATAGGTGGGGCTATAATGGCTGTTTTTGGGCTTGGGACGATTCCTTTGCTCTTAGTTATGGCTTTGCTTACAGACACTCTACTTTCGTGGCAGTGGCTAAGAAAAATAATGATGAATCTTACGGCTTTGATTATCATAATTTTTGGAATTTTAATGGTGCAAAAGGGTGTGAAGTTTATCCAAAATCCACATATGGCACACAAAATGCATATGCAAATTGACTTAACAGAAGAGAATCACTAAAGCTGGAATTTAAGGTTTTGAAGTGGAAAATTTAGAAATTAGTTTATTATTAAGGCAAAATTGCATACCATACTAAAAAGAAGTTTTAAGGTTAAAAAAGAGATGAATCTTGCAAAAATTATTCGTAGTTTTTTTTCAACTGCGATTGTGGGGATTGAGATTGATAATAAAAACTGCAATGTGGTTGTGAAATTTTATCGAGGTGGCAAGAATACACGCACGCTAACAAAAACTTTTAAGACGATTCCTGGAGAGTTGCCTGCACAAGCAATTTGGTTTGTGAGAAAAATCTATGCAAAAAATTTTTTTACTTATGTTACGACCCTTTCTGTTTCTATTGTTCAAGGGGCGATTCACACAAATCATCAAGAAGAATTTGACAAATATGGAATCAATTCTAGCGAGATTGTCAAAAAAAGTTTTGGTAATGGGTGGTCGGTGTATGTTTCCAAAGACGGAATCGCCGAGATAAAGAAGCGGTTTTTGAAGCTGGAGGTGGATTTTATCATTTCGCCTTTTTTGGTGCTTTATCATTTGGTTAAAAATACTTTTCAAGAAAATCACTGCAAACTTTATATTCTTTTTCAGCGTTCTTATATGACGATGATAGTTACAAAGTCTAATAGTGGGGTTTTGTTTGGTGGGTATTATGCATTAGAGAGTGAGATTGATGCGGAATTAAAAATTGTGGAAACTTCTTTGAATCAAGAAGAGGAGATGGAGGGTGCGGATATTACAGCGGATATTCAAAAGGAGCTTAGCAAGATTGGTGATGTGGATTTGGAAAATGAAGAGGGGGATGATGCGTTAATTGAAGTGTTAAAGAGCGAGAGTGAGGAGGATAGTGAGGCAAAAGAGGAGAGTTTGGAGCAAAATAGTGAGGATTTAGGTGATTTTTTACGCGTGAGTATAGCGACTAAATTTATCCAATCAGCAATGAGTGAATTTTATAGTAATGAGATTTATAAGAGTGAGTTTATTAGCGAAATTGTGGTATTTAATCCATGTGGGATTTCAGAGGAGACATTAAAACAGATTGAAAACTTTACTATGTTAGAGGTTCAAATTATTCCTTGCGATGTTGCTGAAACACTTGCGGATTTAGGTTTTGAATCTTATCTCTTTTTTGAGGCAAAGGGGGAAGCATGAATCATAGTTTTGTTTCACCCAATAAAAAAACATTATTAAAAAAGGTCTCACGTATTTGGTGGGGCTATATTTTTCTGACACTTTTTATCTTTTTTGGTTTTGTGGCTACCTTGAAGATTCAAGGGTATTTTATGGAGCAGAAAACCACAGAAGCATTAGAGGAGCAGGCGGCAACTTTGGAAGAGATTAGAAGGCTTCAAGAATTACAGCAAAAAGAGGAACAAAAGGTGCAACTTGGAGAGTTTATTGCTAATCAAAATAAAATGCTTAAAGAGAGTGTGGAGAATCTCTTTGATTTAATCCCAGAACAAATCACGCTTAATAAAGTCGAAATGGAACGTTATCGGCTTGTTTTGTATGGTGCAACTCCTTCAAAACAGATTTATACTTTTTTGCTTGAAGTGCCGTTACGTTCTATCTTTCATCAAAGTAGGGTGGATTTTTATTTGTTACCTAATGGTTGGTATAATTTTGTCTCAATCAGTAAGCTTAGAGAAGAGGAAGACGCACAATGAGAGCATTTTTTGCACAGATTGATTGGGTGAAAAATACTTTCTTTTTTGTATTTTATTTTTTCTTGGTAGTAGCGATTTTTATTGGGTTTATTACGCCACAATTAGATATTTTTAAAAAAGCTAATGCCAATTACAGAAAAGAACTTTTTGTCTTAAGTCAAATCCAAGCCCAACGTGATTCCCAAAAACAGGAATTGCTGAAATACCAAGAGGAAAATCTCGGGATTTTGATGGCTTTTAAAACCCCTGCTACCCAGCAAGAAATTGAGGAGAAGCTAAAAATCATTTTTGATTCTTCAGGAGTCGTGCAAGATGGTGTGCCTATAAGGGAGGGTGAGTATCTCAAGCAACGTTATGTGATAAGTGGTAAGGTTAAAAATATAGAGGGCTTAGAAAATGCGCTTACTTTGACGCAAAACTTCAATGCCATTGTGCAGTTTAGCTTCCCTATCCATATCGAAAAAGAAAATGAAATGCTTGTTTTTTCTTTTCGGCTAGATGTTTATTATTTGCCACAATTCTAAAAAACTAATCAAAAATTAAGGAGATTGTATGCGAAGTGATGTGATTAAAAAAGGCTACACAAAAGCCCCGCACCGAAGTTTATTGCGTGCAACAGGGCTAAAAGATTCTGATTTTAACAAGCCCTTTATTGGCGTGGCAAATAGCTATATAGACATTATCCCCGGGCATTTTTACCTAAACAAATATGCCGCTATAATCAAAGATGAGATACGCCAAGCCGGTGGCGTGCCATTTGAGTTTAATACCATTGGCGTTGATGATGGGATTGCTATGGGGCATAATGGTATGCTCTACTCCCTGCCTAGCCGCGAGCTTATAGCCGATTGTATCGAAACGGTGATGAATGCCCATAGCCTTGATGCGATGATTTGTATCCCAAACTGCGATAAAATCGTGCCGGGTATGCTTATGGGGGCATTGCGTGTGAATGTGCCAACTATCTTTGTGAGTGGTGGTCCGATGAAGGCTGGAAAGCTTAGTGATGGCAGTGTGCTAGATTTGAACTCTGCCTTTGAGGCGGTGGGGGCGTATGAGAGTGGCAAGATAGATGAGAAAAGGCTGCATGAGATAGAGTGTAATGCCTGTCCGGGTGGCGGGAGCTGTAGCGGTATGTTTACGGCTAACTCGATGAATACGCTTTGTGAGGCTATGGGCGTGGCACTCCCGGGTAATGGCACGATACCCGCACTCACAAAGGAGCGCGAGGAACTCTTAAGGATAGCGGCAAGGCGGATTGTGGAGATTGCGCTAGATTCTGAAAAAAGTGAGCGGTTTAGATTCCGCAATATCTTAAATCACAAGGCGGTGCATAATGCCTTTGTCGTGGATATGGCGATGGGTGGTAGCACCAATACCGTGCTACATATGCTTGCTATTGCTAAGGAAGCGGGCGTGGAGTTTAGCCTAGAATCTATTAATGCAATCGCTACTAAGGTAGCCCATATCGCCAAAATCGCCCCAGCGCTTAGTAGCGTGCATATGGAGGATATCAATAGAGCGGGGGGAGTGAGTGCTGTGATGAATGAAGTGGCTAAAAGAAATTCGTCTTTAGAGGGGCATTCAGTATTGAGCGATAAAAGCGGGAATCGGCACTCGGGGCTTGGTCATTACCCTCAAGGTAACTCCCTGCACCCCTCGCTTAATAACCCACTTTTCTCATCTCAATCCTTAGAATGCCAAAAAAGCAGTGGAGAATCTCAAGCAATTTCAGAATCTAGCGACACAGAATCTAAATACGCCAAAGATTCCGAGCTACACACACAAAGCAATTCTAAGATTTTGAGTGAGAAATCGGGGTTGCACAGTTTTGAGCAAGGAGATAAGACTAGAGTGTCTATCGACGAAGCGAAAAACAAGCTCCCCGATTTATCGCTAAAAGCCCAATTTCCCTTTATCCTACATTTAGATGCCCTCACTATCACCGGTGAGACTTTGGGCGAACGCATAGCGGGAGCAAAAATCAGCGATACCAACATTATCCACACCAATGAAAATGCCTACTCACAGGTAGGGGGGCTAAAGATTCTCTTTGGGAATCTCGCGCGTGAGGGTGCAGTACTCAAAGTCGCTGCAGTGGCAGAATCTATGAAAGAGTTTAGGGGCAAAGCGATTTGCTTTAACTCCCAAGAGCAAGCGATTAAGGGCATTGCTGGAGGCAAGGTAAAGGCTGGGAATGTCGTAGTGATCCGCTATGAAGGACCAAAGGGCGGACCGGGTATGCAAGAAATGCTAAGCCCCACAAGCCTCATTATGGGAATGGGCTTGGGGGAAAGCGTGGCGTTAATCACCGATGGACGCTTTAGCGGGGCAACGCGTGGGGCATGTATAGGGCATGTTAGCCCAGAGGCTGCAGAGGGGGGATTGATTGCGCTTATAGAAGATGGCGATGAGATAGAAATCTCGGTTTCAAAGGGGAGCTTGGAGCTACTTGTAGATTCTAAGATTTTAGAATCTAGGAGGGAAAAGTGGCTAGAGCAAGGCGTGGCAAAGAGTATAATGAGTGGCAAAAACATCACAAGCAAGTGGCTTAAACGCTACTCTTTGCTTGTTAGCAACGCTGCTAATGGTGCGGTACTCAAAACGGAGCTGTGAGGGATAAACACAAGGGTTTTTTTATAAAAGCAGAAGCAAAAAAGATATTAGATTTTATCGAGGCTGGGACATTTCAGTTTGTAGTCCCTGTGTATCAACGAATGTATAGTTGGGATATAAAGCATTGTCAGCAGTTATTGGAGGATGTCCTAAAAGCTGGCAAAAACCGAATCCATGCTCACAGGTTCAATCGTCTATGTAGCCGATGGAGTGTATGGGGCAAATAATAGTTTACTTGTCATTGATGGGCAACAAAGACTTACAACCATTACTTTACTTTTGATAGCCCTAAGGGATTTTTTGGGTGAGGAAAAAGAGGTTTTAGAGAAGTTTTCTAGCAGAAAAATACATAATCGCTATCTTGTCAATAGAGATGAGGTAGGAGAAAAGCAATATAAACTTCTATTATCAGAAAACGATAAGGATACGCTGATAGCCCTTGTGGATAAGGACAAAACACTCCCAAAGGAGCCTTCAAAAAAGATACGAGAAAATTTTGCTTTCTTTCAAGATAAGATTCAAGAACTGCAAGATGATGAGGCATTGAAGATTCTGTGTAAAGGTATAGAAAAACTTATGATTGTCTATGTATCCCTAGAGCGAGATAAAGATAATCCGCAACTCATTTTTGAATCTATGAATTCAACAGGCAAGGACTTATCACAAGCAGATTTAATCCGCAATTACATCTTAATGGGCTTAGAGCCAAAGCTACAAACAAGGCTATATGGAAAATATTGGCGTGCTATGGAGCAGGATTTTAGGCAAGCAAATTCTGAAACGTTTTTCAATGCTTTTGTGAGACATTATCTCACCATCAAAAGCGGGGAAATTCCAAACATTGCTAAAGTCTATGAATATTTTAAAGAATATCATCAAAATAACAATGCAGAAATGGAAGTTTTGTTACAAGATATGAAAAAATA
>CALVAF010000161.1 GCA_944325475.1 uncultured Helicobacter sp. | reverse complement strand
AATAGACTATCCCACCAATTTATCCTATTACAAAGAGGACAAATACCAAGCATGGATTCACTTTAGGGATAATTTCTTTTATACAGGTGCGTATAACAAAGGATATGATGAGGATATTATGATTTATGAGGGTAAAGAATATAGCTATCATGATTGTCCTAGTTATTATGATGAAAAAGCACAAAATTATGTTTTTTGTGGTCATAGCACAATGTATAGCGATACCTCTTGGGATACTCCAAAGTATTGGAGTCAGTATAATATTTGGGTAGCAAGAACTCCTAAAGGCGATGAATACTTTGAAAAAATCTTATCCCCTAGATTCTATAACAAATACAAAGACCTAGAAGTAGAGATAGATGATAAAGGTAATATTATTAGGTGGATAGGGGAGATACATAGATGAAGCCAAAGGAATGCAAAAGATTCCTTAACACCAAACAAAAAGTTTAAACTAAACCAATAAAGCTTAAACTAACAAATGTCAAACTAATAAATCTTAATTAAGCTAAACCAGCAAATGTCAAACTAATAACAACTAAAAAGCTTAAGCTAAACTAGCAAACCAAATCAATCTTAAATTAACAAATATCAAACCAATAAATCTTAAGCTAAATCAGCAAAGTTTAAGCTGAATTAATAAAAACCAAAAAATTTAAACTAAAATACCAAACCAATAAATCTTAAATTCTCAAAAACATTGTAGGACAACTCTTCCTAGCAGGATACATAAGCTTAAATAAAATCTATAAAAGGAGTAGTAACATAAAAAGAGAGTTATTATAAGATAACACAAAGTTTAATACAAGAGTTTGATTGGATAGTTTTAAGAATCTATAAAATCAAAAGATAACAAAAGAGTTAAACTGATAAATGTCAAATCAATAAAAGCTAAAAGGTTAAACCAATAAAGCTTAAAAAACATTACAGAATCAAAAACTGCGATGAATTGTTCGCTTCGCCCACAATGACACACTAGAATCCACCCCTATTCCACTATTTCAAAATCAACTTCCACCTTTTTGGGGTGCTTCGCAATTAACCCCTTACCCACCTTAAAACCAATATTGGCAAGAAAACTTGTTTTATCTTTTATTCTATAACTACTATTACTTTTTTATTCTTTAGGCTGTGATTTTTCATTTCGACTATGCCTCACATCAGCAAAACACAAGCATACGTGAGCGCTATACACACACTTCATAGGGATTCTACTCATTATGCTTTCATCAAATCACCATCCATTCCACAAACAATCTTTAATTGCTCGTCCTATACCTAAACTGCCCTTTTTTAAACACCATTTCAAAGCCACCAATACTAAAAAGCCATCTGTTTTCTATCGTATTTTTCATAAACGCTGCTAACTCTCCACTTACATTTTTATGATACACAATTCCCACGCCATCTGTATGTCCGATAGAACACACAGTTCCTCTGTGATTAAACCTAAAATCCCGCTCAAACTCCCTGCCCTCTAGCTTCGCACACAAAAGTTCTGCCAAATAATCCCCCATCTGTGCTGAAAGCTGTGCTGTGGGCGCATGGATAGCATCCTTATCTGCTGCAATCGCACAATCCCCAACCACATAAATATTAGCAAACTCCTCACATTGCAAATGCGAATTGACTTTGATTCTACCCTTTTTGTTTGGAATTTCTGACTTCTCGACAATCTCACTCCCTTTTACCCCTGCACTCCAAATAATCGTATTCCCTTTAATCTCAATTATCTGCCCCTCTTTCTCAACTAAAACTTTATTTTTCTGCACCTCTTTGATAGTCCCACCATTGATAATCTCTACTCCCAAATCCTTTAGTTTTTTCTCTGCGATACTCACTAGCTTAGGATTAAACACAGGCAAAATATGAGGCGAACGACCAATGCAAGTAATTTTTGGAATACTCCTATCAATACCACAAATAAGGCACAATTCCTCTAATTGTGTAGCAAGCTCTGCGGCAAACTCGATTCCGGTAAATCCCGTCCCACAGACAATCACTCGCAAGTCGTTTGAATTTTGAGTATGGACAAATTCCTTAAATTTATTTTCAATATTTTTAGTGAGTTTCAAAGCGCGATTAAGACTTGAAAGCTTGTAAGTGTATTCTTCCACACCTTTAATCTCAAAGCTATCAGGCTTAAACCCAAGCCCAATAACCAAATAATCATAGGCATATTCCCCACCATTACCAATGACTTTATTTTCTTTGGGACAAAGCTTTATAATTTTATCCTTAATGAATTTCACTTTTTTGCAATCAAGAATCTTGCGATAATAAATTCTTGCTTTCCTTACGCTAAGTGTCCCGATTGCCACTTTATGTAACAAAGTCGTTTGGTAATGATAATCATGCTTGCTGATTAAAACAATATCAGCTTTAACTTTCAACTTTCTTTGCAATCCAAGCGCCACCTTTAGCCCCCCATAACCTCCGCCAATAATCAAGATTTTCTTCACATTCTGTTCCACAATAAAGTCCTTGTGTGAGATTTTTTGGCGTATATTATTTTATTTTTATTAAGAAAAAAATAAAAAGTTCAATATGATTTTACTTTTTAAGTTTTTAATGTTGCTTTGCTATAATTTTAGCTTCCAAACTTCAAAAAGGAGGAAAAATTGCAGAATCTTAGACGTTATGCTCTTGTTTTATTGATTATTGCTTTGATTTATTTTTTGGTTGTTTTTCCTGAAGTGGCAAAAATCCTTGCTGGAGTTGCGATTTTACTTGTTGGAATGACTAACCTTAGTAGCGGATTTAAAGCCTTTAGTGGTGGGCTACTTGAAAAGATTCTCAAAAAATCCACTGACACACGGCTTAAAAGCATTGCCTTTGGGACCATTACGACCATTTTAATGCAATCCTCCACACTGGTTTCAGTCATCTCCATTTCCTTTCTTTCAGCTGGGCTTATTACGTTAGCTCAAGGAATCGGCATTGTTTTTGGGGCAAACCTCGGCAATAGCGCTGGTTCATGGCTAATTGTTGGGCTAACAAGCATTAATATTTCTATCCTTGCAATCCCACTAATTGTTTGTGGGACTTTGCTTGGATTTCAAAAGGATTCGTTACTTAAAGGAATCGGACTTATTTTTATGGGGATTGGGTTTTTCTTTTTGGGCGTAGATTACATCAAAAACGGCTTTGAATCTTATAAAGAAGTTATGGATTTATCCCGTTTTAATTTTGAAGGATTTAAAGGGGTTTTGATTTTTGTCGGACTTGGGGCGCTCACCACTGGAATCGTCCAATCCAGCCATGCTACTTTAGCGATTATTATTTCAGCGCTTTTAAGCGGACAAATCGGCTTTGAAAACGCTCTAGCGGCAACTTTGGGGACAAGCGTTGGGGGAGTTGTTACCGCTGTTGTAGCTAGTTTTAGCGCCAATATTGAAGGCAAAAAACTTGCCATTGCTAATTGTATTTTTAACTTCACGATCACCCTTATTGTCATCGCTCTTTTTCCTTATTTTGTCAATCTTGTCAATGTCATTGCTGACTATTTAGCAATCCCAAAAGACAATCTTGCCCTAAAAACCGCACTCTTCCATACTTTGTTTAATCTCATTGCTGTTTTACTCATTTCACTCTTTATTAAGCAAATCGTCTTTTTTCTTGATAAAACTATAAAAACTCCTAAAGATAGGGATATGGACGCACCACTTTTTTTGAATCACAATATCGTTAGCTACCCTGATACTGCCATTGAAGCCCTGCAAAAAGAAAGTGTGCATCTCTACAATAATGCCTATGCAATGATTGCCCACACCATCGGCTTTAACCGTAGTGATATTCGCGGTAAAGAAAGCTTTGATTCTATCATTCAAACCAAAAAATGGTTTAGCGGCAATGTCGATTTAGATTATCTTTATAAACGAAAAATTAAGGTGCTTTTTGATGCGATTATGGAGTTTTCAACCAAAGCCCAAACCTATGTGGAAGAAGAAGACAAACTTGCTAAAATCTATGCTTTCAAAATTGCCTCACGCAATATCGCAGAAGCTACGAAAAATCTTAAGATTATCCAAACTAATATGAAAGTGTATTCCAGCTCCACAAATAAGGCGCTAGCTGCACAATACAATGTTATGCGCAAGGATTTAGGGGAACTGCTAAGGAGTGTGGAGGAACTCAAACTTATGAATGATGAAAACGCTTCTCTTATTCTCTCACAACTTAAAAATGCTAAGAATCTACTTAAAGAAAAGGACTACAAGACACTTCACAATGTCGAAAGACTCATCACACAAGAACAAATTAGTGTCACCAATGGGACTTCAATTCTCAATGATAGTGCTTTTATCGCCCAAATTGCTAGCCAACTCATCGAAGCTGTGGAGATTATTTTTACTCAAGAATCAACAAAACAAAAGTAGGTAATTTAAGGGGGGTTTTAAATTGATTAATTTTTGAATGGATTATAATTCACTTATAAAAATCCAAATGGAGCGTGTTTATTCCAAATATTTTTTATGGAGAAATTGAGAATTTTTTAAACTCCTTTTAAATCCACAATAAAGGCAAAAGCTGTGAATGTTTTTAGCCCTTATGTAAAGAAAAGCAAAAGGGTTTGCATCCAATCCTAAATGCCTAGACAATGGGTTTTTTAAGCCTAGAATCAAAAACAAACAAATATCAAGTTTTTATGTTGTTTCTGAAAAATATTAAAAAAGAATGAGATAGGCTAAAATCATAACAAAATATCCAAAGAAAAGAAAATCACACAAGCACAAATCGCTGATATGCTTAGAGTCACTCTCTCCAAATATTGCAAAATTTGAAACCCTAAAAATATCATTAAATACACAAAAACTTGGGATTAAAGAAGATTACAATCAAATTTTAATGCTTAAAAATTGCCTACCCTAAAACTTCACTTGCGCTTTTGATAAAACACATAAAAGGCGATTAGAGCCACCACCAAAGCCACCAAAGCCAGTGTGATAAGGTGCAAGTATTCTCTTAAAAGTGCTTCATTTTGCCCCAGAAAATAACCCAGTGCTGCAAGAATCAAAACCCAGATTCCAGCCCCCAAAGAAGTGTAAAAACAAAAAATTGCCAAGTTCATTCTCCCAAGCCCAGCAGGAAGCGAAATATACTGCCTAACTACCGGGATAAGCCTACCGCTAAAAGTGGAAATATGACCGTGTTTAGCAAAGAAATTCTCCATTTTTTGCATGGTGTTTTCATCAAAAAACACATATTTCCCATATTTAATAAGAATCTCTCGCCCAAAAAACAACGCTAAATAGTAATTAAGCAATGCCCCAGCCAAAGAACCTAAAATCCCAAAAAATATCACTGCAAAAAAATTCATCTCACCCTTATGGGCAAGGTATCCAGCAGGAATCATCACCACTTCACTAGGAAAAGGGATAAAACTACTCTCTAAAAACATCATAAAAAAGATTCCAAAATAGCCAAAGTCACCAACAAGATTCACAATAAAATCAATAATTGTTTGCAAAAATCCCCCATTTATTTTTAAAAATTAAATCAAATTATAACCAAAACCTAGCTATAATTCACAAATTTTAAACTCCAAACTATAAGGAAAGCAAAAGTGGCAAAAGGCAAATGTCCTCCTTGTGAATGCCCCAAAGGTGTCCCTTTGTGGCTTGGAACCTATGGCGATATGGTGACACTCATTCTCACTTTTTTTATCCTACTGCTTTCTATGGCGACTTTTACCACCCTAAAAGTTGAACAAGCCATTGGTTCCCTAGAGGGAACATTTGCAGTGCTTGAAAATGGCGTAAGGACGCAAATTAATCCTCCTGCCCAAATTCAAGCAACACCTATTGAACCGCAAAAAGAAACAGAAGATGCGACCAATGTTTTAGCCAGTCTCATCACCGAATACAATGAGATTAACAAGCTTGCCAATGGTCCAGCTGTGGAATTTGAAGAAGCCGAAGAAGGCATGATTATCCGAATCCCTGAATCATTACTCTTTGAAAGTGGAAGTGCCATTTTAAGCAATTCTAGCGGAATTGCATTTTTAAAACGCCTAGTTTTGGAATTTGAGAAGCTTCCTGAAGCCGTGCTGATTAAGGCTATCGGACATACTGACAATATCCCTATGAATCCTAATGCTGTTTTTGCAGACAATCTAGAGCTCTCTATTGCAAGGGGAGTGAATGTCGCAGAGCTCATCATTAATGAAGGTATTGCAAAAAAGCGGGTTTTGGGTGGTGGCGAGGGAGAGTTTTCTCCAATAGCTAGCAATGAGATTCCAGAGCTTAGGGCGAAAAATCGCCGTGTGGATTTATATGTGTATAGTATCGGCGAGGATTTCTCAGAGCTTACCAAAAACCTCACGCAATTAAAATAAAGGACAAGAGTGGCACAAAGCTCCATTGAAATGCTTTTTGAAGGTGCAATAAAATTCAAAGAAGAAAATTTCCTTGCCTATAAGGATCTTTTTGAAAATCTCAAAGAAGGGCAGAATCCCCACACACTTTTTATCGGCTGCTCAGATTCTAGAGTGGTCCCAAATCTCATTACCAACACACTTCCAGGAGAACTTTTTGTAGTCAGAAACATCGCAAATATCGTCCCACCCTACCGCAAAGCTGAGGAATACCTCGCCACCACTTCTGCTATCGAATACGCCCTAGAAGAGCTTAAGGTAGAAAATATCATTATTTGTGGGCATTCCCATTGTGGCGGTTGTACGGCACTCTATGAGGAAAATTTTGAAAAAATGCCCAATGTCCAAAACTGGCTCAAACTCATCGAACCTGTCAAAAAACAAGTCCTTGCCCTAAACCCCAAAAACATTGCCATGCGTGCTTATCTCACAGAGCAAATTAATATCGAAAAACAAATTATGAATCTCTTCACCTACCCTAATGTCAAAGAAAAATATCTCGCACGAAGTCTGCATATTTATGGTTGGCATTACATTATCGAAAGTGGCGAAGTGTATAGCTATGATTTCAAAAAACACGAATTTAACTTGTTAAAAGGATAACCAATGATTTTTATTGCTGGACCTTGTGTCATCGAAAATGATGAGATTCTAGAAGAAATCGCAGAATCTCTAAAACCCCTTGCAAACAATCCCAATATCGACTTTTATTTCAAAGCAAGCTTTGATAAGGCTAACCGCACAAGCCTTGATTCTTATCGCGGACCGGGCTTAGAGAAAGGCTTAGAATCGCTTGCTAGAATCAAAAACAAATTCGGCTACAAGCTACTTACAGATATCCATGAAACCCACCAAGTTAAATCCGCTGCTGAAGTGGTGGATATTTTGCAAATTCCAGCTTTTTTATGCCGTCAGACAGATTTAATCGTGGAAGTGGCTAAAAGCAAAGCTATTGTAAATATCAAAAAAGGGCAATTTATGAATCCTTCTGATATGCGCTACTCTGTGCTAAAGGCTATCAAAACGCGTGGGGGTGCAAAAGCAAAGTATGAAGAATCACAAAAGTATCGCATACTCCTAACCGAACGTGGCAGTAGCTTTGGCTATGGGAATCTTGTTGTAGATATGCGTTCTTTGGTGATTATGCGGGAGTTTGCCCCTGTGATTTTTGATGCAACTCACGCAGTGCAAATGCCCGGGGCTGGTGGAGGCAAGAGTGGCGGTGATTCCCGCTTTGCACCAATTCTTTCTAGGGCTGCAACTGCTGTTGGGATTGATGGGCTTTTTGCTGAAGTACATACCAACCCAAAAACCGCACTTAGCGATGGACCCAATATGCTAACCCCACAAGAATTACTCAAACTTACCAATCAATTACTTGAAATTAACAATCTCACAAGAAAGGATTCATAATGCAAATTATTGAAGGCGATTTATCACTACTTGGCGATGAAAAAATTGCGATTATCTCAAGCCGCTTCAACCACCTCATCACCGATAGACTTATAGAGGGTGCAAAAGACTGCTTTTTACGACATGGGGGGATGGATGAAAACCTCACACACATTTTGGTGCCGGGTGCTTTTGAGATTCCCTTTGCCCTAGAAAAAGTCCTCGCACAAGGAAACTACGATGGCGTTTGTTGCTTGGGTGCGATTATACGCGGTTCCACGCCACATTTTGACTATGTGAGTGCGGAATCCACCAAAGGCATCGCTAATGTTACCATTCGCTATGGGGCAGCTGTTACCTTTGGGGTTTTGACGACTGATACCATAGAACAAGCTATTGAACGTGCAGGGACAAAGGTTGGAAACAAAGGTTTTGAGGCGATGAGTAGCCTTATTGAGCTCATCAATCTTTATCGTAAAATTGGGGCATAAATGGCAACAAGAAGTCATGTAAGGGAAGTTGTCGTGCAGCTTTTGTATGCCTATGGCAGCGGAAATGATTTGATTTCAAAATTTGCCGATGAGATTTTTGAAGAACGCAAGATTAAAAACAAACAAAGAGAGTTTGCAAACCTGCTTTTTAACGGCGTGATTGAAAATCTCCCATCGCTAGATTTACGTATTGCTCACCAGTTAAAAAGTTGGGATTTTTCAAAAATTGGCGATATGGAGAGGGCAATTTTGCGGCTTGGGGCTTATGAGATTGCTTTTAATAATCTTAACAAAGCTATTGCGATTAATGAAGCTTTGGAGCTTGCAAAAACTTTTGGCAATGAGACTTCTGCAAAGTTTATCAACGGGGTTTTAGACAATGTCGCCAAAAATCTGCAAGTCCCCCTTCAAGAAATCCAAGAATCTCTGCAAAAGCTAGAGCAACAAACTAAAAAAAGCACAGAAGTCGCTAAAAATGCAAATCAAAGAGCAGAGTTAAAGCCTAAAACAAATCCCAACTTCAAAACCCAAAAAGGCAAGAGGGTAAAAACCCCAACAAAAAACACAAAAAATCCTCAAAAGCCAAACAAACCCAAAATGGGGGAAATATGAAACTTTGCATTGCCCTTGATATGCCAGATACACAACAGAATCTAGCACTTTTACAAAGCCTCAAAATCTCTCAAGAAATTTGGGTCAAAGTCGGGCTTAGGAGCTTTATTCGTGATGGGAAGGAGTTTTTAACACAAATCAAATCATTAGGTGATTTCAAAATTTTTTTGGATTTAAAGCTTTATGACATTCCCAACACAATGGGTGATAGCATCGATGAAATCGCAAAACTTGGGGTGGATATGGTCACAATCCATGCAAGCAGCGGAAGAGAAGCAATGAATGAGGTTACCAAGCGGTTGCAAAACACTTCAAATCCACCTTTAACTATGGCAGTTACGGCACTTACAAGCTTTCATAATAAAAGCTTTTTTGAAATCTATCATAGAAATTTAAAAGCACAGGTTTTAGACTTTGCTAAAATGGCTTATGAATCAGGCATTAATGGTGTGGTTTGCTCTTGCTTAGAATCAAAAGCAATTAAAGAAACAATCCATTCTGACTTTCTCACCCTAACCCCAGCAATCCGACCTTTTGGAGAAGATAGCGGAGACCAAAAACGCACTGCAACCCTGCAAGATGCTAAGGCTGCAATGACTGATTTTATCGTAGTAGGACGCCCAATTTATAAAGCTCAAAATCCCAAAGAAGTGGTGTGGAAGATTCTTAATTCTATTGCAAACTAGCTCTGTTTCAAATCTCAAATTAAAATTTAAAAATCGTTAGAATTCTCATTAAGTAACCCACCTTAAGAGGTTTTGTATCACAGATTCTAATTTTTTAGAATTCTTAAAAACCACTTATAGACTCCTAGTGTATTTCACTTTTTATCTCCCACTTCCCAATTAGCACATTCCACCATTGCAATTTTATTACAATTCTAGGATTAATGTAGTTTGCAAATTGTTTTATCACCACAGCTTTAACACATCTAATTTCATGATAAAATATCACTCTAAGGCTTGTAACACTGTGTCATAATTAAGCTCTCAGGCTATCTCAATACTACTCTTGGTAGATAATTCTTCATAATTAACGACAATAACATTGCATATAAGCTTCATTATCCACACAAACCTTTTGATTACAAAGGGCATATCCAAACACACAGCAATCCAATCAATCTTACTTTGGTTGCTTAATTTCAATAGAAAATTTTTGTTTGTGTCTGACACACGCCACCTTCAATACTTGGAATCACGCTAATAACTTGATATTTTCCATTACTTCCACCTACGACAATACCCTCAAAATTTCAATTTAACACATAAACCTTTGGAGCATACGCACCAATTTGCAATCTTACATCTTTTAAATAAGCCACATTTCCTTCTAAAGTGACCAAATATTACTCCTTAAAATAAAACTATAAACACTCCATATAAAATAACTTAGCACATAAAATAATAAAAACATATTTTTAGGAACAATGATTATAGATGAAGTTTCAAAAAACAACCCATAGATAAAATGACAAAAGAGAAAATACTCTACACTCACTCTCTATTTATTTTATTCTTTACTTTAAAATGCTTTAACCATATTTTAGCTTTAAAATCATGTTTTAATACCATAAGCCACCTGCATTCAAAAAAGCAAAATAATAAGTAAGCATTATTTAACATTTTATTTTTAAACACTATTTTTCAAGAATAAAAAAATAAATGCGGCGGACTACCCATTTGATAGTAGAATTTTATAGATTTAAAAAAATAGAGAATACAACGCCAAAATAAAACTACAGCCTCATTTTTGACTAGAATCAACAAATGCTTTAGGGCTTACTAGTCTTAAGAAAATTCAAAAACAAAGCTCTTACCAAACTCATACTCTAGCGAATATTCATTACCACTTTCATTCTTTACGCTTATATTTAAATTTTGATTTTTATAAAAATCTTCTTGATTTTTATGGGTGTAGAAGTCAAAAATTTCGCCCTCATATAAACAAACATCATTCACACCAAGTTTAAAATCTTTTTTGGCATAGCAAAGGGCTACTGAGTTATCACAACAACCAAAGCTTTGATAAAAGATGATATCACCATACTCTTTCTTTAAATCTTGCACTAAATTTTCTACATCTTCACCAAAAGTAACAGTCATAAAAATCCTTTAAAGAGGGCAAAAAACCCTCATTTTCTTAAAGATTCATATCAAGAACCATTCTGCCCTCGATTTGCCCCTTACGCATAAGATCAAATACCTCATTGATTTGCTCTAGCTTAACAGCCTTAGTATGAGCCTTTACCTTACCTGTTTGTGCAAATTCGATAGCTTCTTGCAAATCAAGTCTAGTTCCCACGATAGAGCCTCTTACTGTGATACCATTTAAGATCATAGAAAAAATTTCAAGTGGGAATTCACCTGGTGGTAAGCCATTCATAGCCACAGTTCCGCCTCTTCTAGCTACCTTAACAGCTTGTTCAAAAGCCTTAGGAGAAACTGCAGTTACCAAAACGCCGTGAGTGCCTCCATTTGTTTCTTTTTTAATCTTCGCTACCACATCTTCAGTCTTTGCATTAGCAGTTACTTCAGCACCGTATCTTTTGGCAAGCTCTAGCTTATCATCAGCCACATCAACAGCAACCACTCTTAAGCCCATAGCCTTAGCATACTAAACTGCCACGTGCCCAAGACCGCCTATACCGGAAATAGTTACCCACTCGCCCGGCTTTGCTTCAGTCATCTTAAGCCCCTTATAAACGGTAACTCCAGCACATAAAATTGGAGCTATTTCAACCAATTCATCATGGCTTAAGCCATCTTTAAACACACCTACATAGTTAGCATCAGCTATGGCATACTCTGCAAAGCCACCATTTACAGAGTAGCCTCCATTTTGCTGACCTTCGCATAGAGTTTCCCAACCACCAAAACAATGCTCACAATGTCCGCAAGCACTATAAAGCCAAGGAATTCCCACTGTATCGCCAACTTTTAAGTGAGTGACTCCCTCCCCAAGCTCGACTATCTTGCCAACTCCTTCATGTCCAGGGATAAGCTATTTTTTGGGCTTAACAGGCCAATCACCCTCAACTGCGTGTAAATCAGTATGGCAAACTCCGCAAGCCTCTATCTTTACTAGAATTTCTCCTTTTTTTGGTTTTGGAACAGAAACTTCCTCAATAACAAGTGCCTTGCCGAACTCTTTAGAAATCGCTGCTTTCATAGTTTGTGGTGTCATTTTTTTCTCCTTAATATTAAACTTATTACGCTAAAATTTCCAAAACTTAGCATTTATTTAAGGCTAAAAGAAGCCTAGCTTATTAATAGAATAAGAAACTAGCAAATTCTTAGTTTGTTGATAATGCTCTAGCATCATCTTGTGAGTTTCTCTACCTATACCTGATTGCTTATAACCACCAAAGGCTGCGTGTGCTGGGTAAGCATGGTAGCAATTAGTCCAAACGCGTCCTGCTTGTATGCCTCTACCAAAGCGGTAAGCTCTATTGATATCTCTAGTCCAAACACCGCTACCTAATCCATAAATTGTATCATTAGCTATTTCTAAAGCCTCTTTTTCATCTTTAAAGGTGGTTACTGCTAAAACAGGACCAAAAATTTCCTCTTGGAAGATTCTCATCTTATTATGTCCCTTAAAGATAGTGGGCTTGATATAGCAACCTCCAGCCAAATCACCACTCAAATCATTCCTTTCACCTCCTATTAAAAGTTCAGCACCCTCTTTTTTGCCTATATCAATATAGTTTAATATAGTTCTCACTTGATTTTCATCAACTTGCGCACCCATCATAGTGTCGGTTTTTAAAGGATTGCCTATCTTAATAGCCTCAACCCTTTTTAAAACCTTTTCTATAAATTTATCATAAATGCTTTCTTGTATAAGCGCACGAGATGGGCAAGTGCAAACCTCTCCTTGATTGAAAGCAAAAAGCACAAGCCCCTCAACTGCCTTATCCAAAAACTCATCTTCGTGCTCAAAAATATCCTCAAAAAAGATATTAGGAGACTTGCCACCAAGCTCTAGGGTGCAAGGTATGATATTTTCAGTGGCAAACTGCATAATCTGTCTTCCAACAGCAGTAGAACCGGTAAAGGCTACTTTAGAAATACGAGGATTTGTAGCTAGGGCTTTACCTATCTTTCCTCCACTTCCATTTACTATATTTACCACACCAGCAGGTAAAAGATCTTTTATAAGATCAAAGACAACCAAGATACTAGCAGGAGTAGCTGAAGCAGGTTTTAAAACCACGCAATTACCAGCCGCTAGTGCAGGAGCTAACTTCCAAGCAGCCATTAAGATAGGGAAATTCCAAGGTATGATTTGCCCTACAACCCCAATTGGCTCGTGAAAGTGATAAGCTATAGTATCATTATCTATCTCGCTAATCGCACCCTCTTGTGCTCTGATGCAACCAGCAAAATATCTAAAATGATCCACAGCCAAAGGAATATCAGCATTTAAAGTTTCTCTTACAGCTTTACCATTATCCCAAGTCTCAGCATAAGCTATATGCTCTAAATTCTGCTCTATCCTATCAGCTATCTTAAGCAAAATATTCGCTCTTTCAGTAGGACTTGTCTTAGCCCAAGAATCCTTAGCTTTATGCGCAGCATCTAGTGCTAACTCTATATCCTCCTCATTTGAAAGAGAAACCTTACAAAGAACTTGTCCTGAAATGGGCGTTTTGTTTTCAGTGTATTGCCCACTTTTAGGTGCTACCCACTGACCACCTATGAAGTTCTCATACTGAGATTTAAAGACATTGGATATTTCTTCATATCTACTCATTCTCTCTCCTTTCAATTTTTATTTTGTAAAAACAAAATATAACACGATTGAAAATATTTTCATTATTTTCATTGATTTTCATTATTTTGTTAATTTTTTTGTTACTTTTTGTAATTTAAATCTCTAAATAAACTCGCTTCTAAGTCCGATAAATAAAGGGATTTGAAGAATAAATCTTGAAGCCATTTTTGACTCTATAAAATCTCAATCAAATAAATACTTTTTTAGAAATTATCAAGTCTCATTTTAAAATTTCTCCACTTTTTGCAATAAGTTTCTTTTTTAAAAAAAGCTACAATACCGCATAAAAAGGATAAACCTAAACTCTCCTCAAATGTTTTTAGAGGAAATTTTAAAAATGCAAGAATATCTAATTAATATAATCACATTCTACTTTGCCCCAAAGCATCGAGTAGGGAAGCACCTTTATCCATTCTCTAGCACCCACCTCTAGGCATTCCTCACCAAAAAGAGAAATGGCATTGCTCTGGAAAAGTGGTAGAATCTGCCCAGAAGTGTATTTGCCCTTTTGCGTTAGCAAAAACCCCTCTGCACTAAGACTGCCAAGCATAGCATCCATGCGATTTTTGAGGCTAAAAGATTCGATATTTTTCACTTTTAAAGCTTGGGGAAAATGTGCGTTTGCACCAGCAAGATTACGCAAAAAAGGCAAAATCAAAAAGCGTAACAACACCGCTCCAGCTAAGGGATTTCCGGGCAATGCGATAATAAATTTGCCCCTAAGCCTAGCTACCATAATGGGTTTTCCGGGCTTGATTTTCACTCCAGAGATAAGAATCTCTGCTCCTGCCTCTGCTAAGACTTCACGCATAAAGTCCGCCTCACCTTTGCTTGCCCCACCAGTAGTGAAAATCACATCAAAAGGCGCGTGCAAAATCTGCAACAAATCAGCTTTATTATCCTTTGAAATCCCACCATAACTTGCCTTAAACCCAAATCTCTTCAAAGTTGCCAAAATCATCATGGTATTGGAGTTATAAATCTGATAATCCTCTGCCATCTCCCAAGGCTCTCTTAGCTCATTACCCCCAGCAAAAACGCCAATTCTAAGCTCTCTAAACACACTAACATAGCTAATGCCTTGTGAAGCTAAAAGCGCTAAAACATTCTCACTTATCTCCTCCCCCACTTCAAAAAGCCCAGAATCAACCGCCACTTCTTCCCCACATTTACGGATATTTGCCCCCTCTTTAAACCCTTGTGGAATCACAATGCTCTCTTGGCAATTCAGCCCCCCGACAATCTCCTCAAAAGGCACAACAATATCCGCATTTTTAGGCATTTTAGCCCCTGTCATAATCTTCGCACATTCCCCTTTGCCAAGATCCACTTCCTTGCAATCCCCAGCAAAAATGCTTGCTATGATTCTTGCCTCCCTCCCAACATCTTCTGCCCTTATAGCATAGCCATCCATTGCGGCATTATCAAAGCTTGGAAGGGCTTTTTGACAAAAAATCTCTTGGGCTAAAAACCGCCCCTGTGATTCCAAAAGCCCCAAAAACTCCCTTTCTCTCTCAAACCCTTTTGCTGCATTTTGCAAAACCTTAATCGCTTCTTGCAATGAAATTACTTGCATAGTTATCCTTGTAATAATTTGATTTGCCGATATTTTTGAGCAATTTTTCGAACAAATGCCTCTATCTCTAGTGATTCTTTGAAACTTAAACTCAAAAGCTCTCTACATTGCTTCTCACTATATCCCATTAGCTGCAGCACAAAAGAGGGTTTAAAAAACCCAAAAAGGCATTCTTGTCCATTAATCAAAGAAATTTCATCAAAGATTAAGCTTTGGATAAGATTCCTTGCTTTAATCTCCTTTAGCCCAAGAGGAAGAGTGTTTGCAGGGGTTTCAAAAAAACAATAGCAATCCTCCTGCAGCTCCTTTTTTAAAGCCTCAAAAAATAATTTTGCCTGATTTTCTTGGGGCGTTTTTTGAATCTTAATAGCCTCCAAAAACACACCATAAAGATTCTCAATCTCTAAATACAAACCAAAATCCAAAACCTCCGCCCCAGCCATGATTCCAAAAGGACGCATTAAGCCTAGATTCTCACCATTTGCAAGGAGCAAATCCGCATTTTTAGGCAAAGGCAACCCTAAAGCCAGCGCATAGCCGATATCCCAAATACTAAAAACGCCTTCTAAAACCTCATCTAAATGCAAATTGGAAGTCAAAATATCCTCATTCAAATACGGAATGATAAAACAATCTGCCCCCCATTTCAGAGCTTTTTCAATGTCAATTTGTCCGCTTGTTTTCTCTGGAATCAAAGGAAGAATCAAATCCCTGCTTGGCAAGGAAAGAAATGCGCTATAAAGCATATAATGCGAGGAGAGCGCTAGGGCGACTTTGTGCTTTTGGGTGAGTTTGGATAGCAAAAAATAAAAACTTTCTAAACTAAAACTAAAAGGGCGCGTGATTTTACAATCTAAAAACCCGCTTAATTCCTTGTTTTCTTGTTTGATTTTTTGTATAGCATTAGGGGTAATTGCTAGGGGATTTGGGCGCTTTTGTGCGGTGAGCTTGCACATCAAAGAATCACAAATTGGAGGATTTTGCAAATAATCTAGCATTGCTTCAAAGTCCTCTTACCATTGGTATTAATAATATCACTAAAGCTATCTAAATAATCCAAATATGCAATCAAATATTTGCGACTAAAGTTAAAATGGGCTTTAAAATTATTCAAATCCAAATACCCTTCACTTTTGATAATCTCCCGCATTCTCTCTAAAAGCTGGGTGAGCGAATGCGTGCAAATAAAAAGTTTATGATTAAGGCGCACAATTTTTTTCTCTTTTGTTAGCTTTTTATACACTTCATCGCCACTTTTTCTATCAATATCTAAACTATCATAGAGATTATAAGGCGCCATTGGCTCAAAGCCTTGATTTTGCAAAAGTGAATAAATCGTGTGATACAAATAATCCCCAATCTCCCCAATCTCGGATTTTGGAGAGACAAAAAACGAATCCTTTTTACATAAAATCCCATCTTTTGTGAGTTTATCTAAAAGGCTTTGGGCAAAATCATTTGCCACCCATGATTGCTTTTGACAAAGCAATGCCGCACTAAGTAGCGCATTAGGATTTTTTTGCAAAATCGCTAGAATAATCCCCCTTAGAAGCTCCTCTGCCTCCTTTGGATACACGACTAAATCTTTCTCATTCACAAAACACTGCGGAATCTTCTTTGCAATCTCTAATGCCTCATTTTGCGCAATTCCAAACCGCTGTGAAGCACTAATTAGCCCAAAGCCCCTTTTGTGTGCTTGGAGCAAAATCTCAAACGCCCCCTTCAAATCCCCCTTATCCAAAAGCTCCAAAAACTCTAGCTTTTGAGATTTTTTCATCGGGTCTGCAATCGGACTTAAAATCCGCCCACCACCAAGCGTTTGCTTATCATCACGCAGAATAAATCTTTCATTAAAAACGCTATAAATGGGGCTTTTAAATTTCAAAGTTGCGTATTTTTCACTTAAAAACAAAACTCGAGAGGGCAGCTTCAACGCCCCTATAAAAAAATTCACTTCCACATTATGCGGGATTTCTACAAAAGTTTCTAACACCACCTCAACCCTATCAAAGCCCCTCAAATACCCCTTTTTGGTTAGCAAATCCCCACGCTTTAGCTCACTATGTGAAACACCACTAAGATTCAAAGCCACCCGCTGCCCACTTTTTGCCTCATTAACAAATTCCCCATGGCATTGGATATTTTTAATCCCCAAAAGCCGCCCAAGATTGCAGCACCATACTTTTTGACTATTTAAAAGACTGCCATCTAAAAGCGTCCCACTCACCACGCAACCAGAGCCTTTAATCACAAAGATTCTATCAATGTAATAGCGGAAAAATCCCAAATCCCTATGAATCTTCTTAGGCAGAGCAAAAAGAGCATTTTTGAGATTCTCCACACTTATTTTATTATGAATCGACACTTCAAAAATGCGGTATTTTAGCCCCAAAAACTTTGCAAAAAGACTTTGAATCTGCTCTTTTAGCTCAGTAATTGCAGCGCTATCGACCAAATCAACTTTACTTAGCACCACCACAAAATCACTAATTCCAAGCAAACTTGAAATTCGCAAATGTTCCAAAGTCTGTGGCATAATGCCCTCATTTGCCCCCACAACCAGCATCGCATAATCTAGCCCAAACGCCCCAGCAATCATATTTTTCACCAGCTTTTCATGCCCGGGAACATCGATAAAAGCGATATTTCTCTCCCCATTGCTTAGATTAGAAAAACTCAAATCCAGTGTGATTCCACGCTCCTGCTCCTCTCTCCTCTCATCACCCCAAAATCCATTTAAAGCCCTAACCAAGCTTGTTTTTCCATGATCAATATGCCCCATTGTCCCAAGAATAAGATTATCTTGCATAGTTTGCTCCACCCCCTAAAGACTCTTCATGATTTAAAAACTCCTCAATCTCTAAAAGCGCCTCTTGGATTCTCACCTCATCACCTTCCAAAAGCGCCCTCACATCTAAAATCACCTTGCCACTTTCAATTCTTCCAATTATTCCCCTTTCTCGCAAAAGCTCCTCTAGCCTCTCTTCACTCCCAAAGCTTAAAGCAATCCCAAAAGATTCCAAAGCCCTATTAGGCATCGCACCCCCACCACTATAACTTTTTGTCGCCACAATCACAGGCTCAAATCTTTTAGGAATCAAATCAAACAATTTCTCTGCATTTCTTGCAAGCTCCTCTTTACTCTGCAATAGCAATCTGCAAGTAGGAATCTTCTCATATTCCCCTTGCAAATACGCCATTAAAGTCGCCTCTAAAGCCGCCAGTGTGAATTTATCTACCCTTAGCATTCGCAAAAGCTGATTTTGCTTTAACTTTTCAATATAACACTTCTTCCCAAAAATAATCCCCGCTTGTGCACCACCTAGCAGCTTATCCCCACTAAAACTCACCAAAGAAGGATTTAATTTTACAATCTCCTCTAAAGGCATTTCATGTTTTGCTAAAGCCTCTAATCCCTTGATTCCAAAATACCCACTCCCCAAGTCATAATAATCAATTATTTGCCTCTCTTTTGCTAGGCTAATTAGCTCCCTATGCCCCACCTCTTTGCTAAACCCCACAATTTCATAATTAGACTTATGGGCTTTAAAAAGCATTGCCGTATCAGGGTTAATCGCCTCTTGATAGTCTTTAAGATTAGTTTTATTTGTCGTCCCCACTTCTTTTAAAATTGCCCCCGAATCCTCCATAACCCTAGGAATCCTAAAACTCCCACCAATCTCAATTAGCTCACCCCTTGAAACTACCACTTCTTTATTTTTTGCAAAAGTATTAAAAATCAAAAAAACTGCCGCGGCATTGTTATTCACCACCAAAACATCTTCTGCCCCCAAAAGCGCGGCAAAGAGATTCTGCAAATGCGCATACCGATCCCCACGCACACCCTTTTTAACCTCATATTCTAAATTATTATACGCACACAAAAGAGGCTTAATCTCTTCTAAAATCTCATTTGAAAACACACTTCGCCCAAGATTAGTATGCACCACGATTCCCGTAGCATTTATAAGTGGCTTTAGGGATTTTTGAGTGCGTTTAAAATAATCTTCTTTAATTCTCTCCACGCATTTTTCAAACTCCATAACCGCCCCACCCTCTAAGAGACTCTTACGATAAGCCTCCAAAAACTCTGTGATGATTCTTTTAAGCAGTATGCCATTGCACCCATTGAAAGCCTTTAACAATTTATCGGTTTTAGGGATATGCCTTAATACATTTTCCATTTTTGCCTAACTTCATTCAAATGCCAAACCATAACGCACTCTTGCTTTAAACCGCGTAAAAATCTCAAAAAAAAGTAAAAACTTTTAAACAAAATACTCCCACAATCTTGCCTCATTGTTTCAACTTAGAGATTCTGCAAAATCCGCCGCAAAACCACTTCTACCTCCCCGCAAAAATGCTCTTTAAACTGCGTTTTATTAAAAGTCCTTTGACGTTTTGCTAATTGTGCAGTGTGCGTAGTAATCAGCTCTTCTAACGCTTCTTTTGGAATCCTCCTTTCCAAAAACTCAATAATCTCTTTTATCCCAATACTTTTTGCCCAGTGATAAGCTTTGCCATATTTTTCAACAAGCCCACAAACCTCCTCTATCACGCCATTTTCTAGCATTTGCTTTGTCCTTTGCCTAATTCTCTGCCGCAAAAACTCCCTCTCCCAAACAATCTCATAAATCTCGCAATCTTTGATAATTGGCAATGGCGGATTTTCTTTAAAATACAAACTTGGAATCATAGAAGTTGCAAAATAAATCTCCAAAGCCCTTTGGATTCGGTAGCTATCTGTCGGCTTTAACCGAATCGCCCATTCCTTATCAATCATCCCTAAAAAACGATATTGTTGCTCCACTCCGCCCAAAGCGCTGATTTTCTCCAAAATCTTAAACCTCTTGCCCTCTTCTACAAAAAAATTTGAAAGCCCTTCTAGCAACATTTTAAGATAGAAGCTGCTCCCTCCAACAATCAAAAGATTCTGCTTGTGAGTGAGGCAAAACTCCCTTGCCCTCTGGTATTCTTGGATAAAAACCTGCACATTATGTAGCTGTGTGGGATTTAGAATATCAATCCCAAAATGCGTGATTCCAGCTCGTTCTTGTATTGTAGGCTTTGCAGAAATGAGATTGATTTCCTCATACACACTTAGCGAATCAAGAGATAAAATCGCACACTGCTTTTCTCGCGCAATCTCTAAAGAAAGAGCGGTTTTTCCAGAACCGCTACCCCCTAGAATCACAAGGGTTTTCAAGCAAAATTCTTAGAAGCC
>CALVAF010000160.1 GCA_944325475.1 uncultured Helicobacter sp. | reverse complement strand
ATTTAACTCCAAAGAAATTTTTGTAATGGGCGGTTTATAGTTTTGAATCGCCTCTCTTAGCTTGTCGCTAAAATGCAAAAAAGTTTCTCTTGGGCTAAGTAGTGTGCCATTTTGATTTTGTATACTGCTTTGGTAGATTTCTTGGTGTGTTTTGTGCGCATTTTTTTCTTTGATTTCCTCTTTTGCTTCTTTTATTTCAAGGGTTTTTATTTTTTGTGGGGTTTGGGTTTTAAGTAAATTATCCAAGAAATTTTGGGTTTTTTGTGTTTCTTCATTTTGGATATTTAAGGAATTGATATTCAAGCTTTTTTGGAAGCTTTCTTCTTTGGTGCTTTGTTTAGCCTCTGTGTATTTGACTTCTGAATTTTCTCTTTTAAAGGATTTTTTGGAGGGGTTTATGGGTGTGGATTGCACTGATTGTTGAGATTCTTTTTGTGGGATTTGGGATTTTTTCTTTGTGGGTGTTGATTCTCTTATTATGTCTTGGTTTTCTGCGTTTTTTTGAAGATTGAGAATTTTTGAGTTTTGATTTGCCTCTTTCTCATCTAAAGTTTTGGAGCTTTTCTCTGCTTTTGGAAGGTTATTCTCTTTATTTTCTGCTATTTTAGGAGTTTTTTGGGGTTTGACTTCTATCTTAAAATCATCTTTAACCTGCGTTTTTTTTGTTTCTTTATTAGTTTCAAGCTTTTGGGAAGTTTGATTTCGCAATTCCTTATCCTGCAAAATCGCATTCAAAAGATTACTTGACACTTTGGTTTCTTGAATCTTAGAAGATTTTTGAAGGTTTGGCTGCTCCATAAGATTTTTGGCGAGATTTTTAATAAGGCTTTCTTTGGTATTTTCGCCCTCATTTGCACCCTTATTGACACTGATTTTTTGTAAATTTAGCTGGAGTTTATTTGCCACTTCAACAATATTTTTTAAGGTTTTGGTGCTGGATTGAATATTTTGTGTTTTAGTCAATTCTAACAAATCTTTGTGGCTTTGGGTGTTTAGAGTCTGTGTTGTTTTGGAGGGATTTTTAGATTCTTCTTTTTTTAATTCTTTAATTGGAAGATTTTGAATCTTTATTTGCTTTGATTCCTTCTCACTTTCAATTTCAAAAACTTCTTTTGTTTCCAAGCTTTCTTGGGTTTCTTTTGTATTTTTTTGGTTTGATTTTTTGGTGTCTTTATCTTCAATTTCACTTTTTGTTTTAGGCATTTTATTGACATTTTTATCTTTTTTTACCCCAGAATCTTTAGCATTTTGAGTGAAAAGATTAAAAAAATCTACAAAATCCCCTTGACTTTCTTTATCGCTAGAACTGGGAGTTATAACGTTTTTTTGCTGGATTGATTTGGTTTCAATTACAGGTATCATTAACTTCACTTTATGCTACAAATTTTGAGGCTATAAAGCAAATTGCATTCCACTTTTATAAAGAATTAATTTATAAAAATTTAATATTTTTTATTAAGTATTCTTGCAATAGAATTCCGAAATTATTTTTTCAAAAAATTAAGGAAATGTATGCAGGAAATAAGAAATATCGCAGTTATCGCACATGTCGACCATGGAAAAACCACTTTGGTTGATGGATTGCTTAGGCAATCAGGCACTTTTGCAAGTCATGAACAAGTCGATGAGCGTGTCATGGATAGTAATGATATTGAAAAAGAAAGGGGGATTACGATTCTTTCTAAAAACACCGCTATCTGCTATAAAAACACAAAAATTAATATTATAGACACTCCCGGACACGCTGATTTTGGGGGAGAAGTTGAACGTGTTTTAAAAATGGTTGATGGCGTTTTACTGCTTGTGGATGCACAAGAAGGCGTGATGCCACAGACTAAATTTGTGGTTAAAAAAGCCTTAGCTTTAGGAATTTGCCCTATTGTTGTAGTCAATAAAATCGACAAACCTGCCGCACAACCTGATAGAGTGATTGATGAAGTGTTTGATTTATTTGCTGCGATGGGAGCTCATGAAAAACAGCTTGATTTTCCCATTATTTATGCCGCTGCAAGAGATGGCTATGCGATGAAAAATTTAGACGATGAGAAAAAGAACTTAGAACCACTTTTTGATGCGATTTTGGAGCATGTGCCACTTCCTAGTGGGAATAAAGAAAATCCATTGCAAATCCAAATTTTCACTTTAGATTATGATAATTATGTAGGTAAAATTGGGATTGCTAGAATTTTTAATGGCAAAGTTAAAAAAGGCGAAAATGTGATGCTTGCAAAAAGTAATGGTGAGAAAATCACAGGAAAAATCACAAAACTCATTGGATTTTATGGTTTAGCAAGGACAGAGATTAATGAAGCACAAGCAGGGGATATCGTGGCTTTGGCAGGATTCCACTCTATTAATGTAGGAGATTCTATTGTGGATCCTAATAACCCAATTCCTCTTGATCCTATGCACTTAGAAGAACCTACAATGAGTGTGAATTTTGCCGTAAATGATTCGCCTTTTGCTGGATTAGAGGGTAAGCATGTCACAGCAAACAAACTAAAAGAGCGACTAGAAAAAGAAATGCAAACCAATATCGCTATGAAAACTGAAGAGCTTGGCGAGGGGAAATTCAAAGTGAGTGGCAGAGGCGAACTACAAATTACGATTCTAGCAGAAAATCTAAGGCGGGAGGACTTTGAATTTAGTATTTCACGTCCAGAAGTAATTGTCAAAGAAATTGATGGTCAAAAGTGTGAGCCTTTTGAATCGTTAGTAATTGACACACCCCAAGATTATTCAGGAAGCGTGATTGAAAAACTTGGGCGCAGGAAAGCCGAATTAAAGGCAATGAATCCGATGGGGGAAGGCTATACGCGATTAGAATTTGAGATTCCAGCTAGAGGCTTGATTGGCTATCGTAGCGAGTTTTTGACCGATACTAAAGGGGAAGGTGTGATGAATAATAGCTTTTTGGAGTTTCGTCCCTTTAGTGGTAATGTCGAAACACGCAACAATGGAGCTTTGATTTCTATGGAAAATGGCGAAGCAACTCCATTTTCTCTAGGAAATATCCAAGAGCGAGGTGTTTTATTTATCCCACCACAAACTAAAGTTTATGTGGGAATGATTATTGGGGAACATTCCAGAGAGAATGATTTAGATGTTAATCCAGTTAAAGCAAAGCATTTGACTAATATGCGTGCTAGTGGAAGCGATGATGCTATCAAACTCACTCCTCCAAGGGATTTGAATTTAGAGAGGGCTTTAGAGTGGATTGAGGAAGATGAAATTTTGGAAGTGACGCCCAAAAATATCCGAATCCGAAAAAAAGTGCTTGACCCAACGCAAAGAAAACGCAAAAGCAAATAAATACAAATACTTTTAGAGGGAGAAATATGCTAACTGTTATCAAAAGAGATGGGAGAATCGAGCCACTTAATGTCACTAAAATCCAAAAATACACACGTGATTCAGTAGTAGGATTAGAGGGAGTTTCTCAAAGCGAATTAGAGGTTGATGCAAAACTGCATTTTCGCGATAGAATCACAACTGAAGAGATTCAGCAAACCTTAATCAAAACTGCGGTGGATAAAATCGATATTGACTGCCCCAATTGGACTTTTGTTGCTGCAAGGCTATTTTTGTATGATTTATATCATCGTGTCAATGGCTTTAATGGCTACAAAAGCTTAAAGGAATATTTGGAGGTTGGTGAGAGAGAAAACCGAATCATCAGGGGCATGAAAGAGAAATTCAATCTTGAAAAGCTGAATTTAAAAATTGACCCTAAAAGAGATTTGCAATTTACTTATCTTGGAATCAAAACGCTTTATGATAGATATTTACTCAAAGACAAAAAGGGGCAGCCTATTGAATTGCCGCAGCATATGTTTATGGCAATTGCAATGTTTCTAGCTCAAAACGAAAAAGATCCTACTTATTGGGCAGAACAATTTTATGATTTGCTTTCTAA
>CALVAF010000159.1 GCA_944325475.1 uncultured Helicobacter sp. | reverse complement strand
AAATCTCTCACCTTGCTTCAAATCATAATAAGGGATCTTATCATTTGCTCTTAAAATCCCAAAAAGATTAGAAAAAATCAAAACCTTCTCTTTGAGGTAATTTTGTGATTTTTGATTTAATGATTCAAAGTCCAAAGCTTCATAAGCAACACCACTATAACGCAAAATGGAATCCACAAGGGGTGATTTAAAGAGATTTTGTGCTAGGGCGAGTTCTTCAAGGTTAATATGTTTAGTGCCAAAGAGCTTTTGGAGCGCCAAATCATCGCTAGTTTTTAGGTAATTTGTGTATTTTTCTAAAACTTCCTGCAAATTTTGAGCTAAGAAGCTTTGATGAAATCCCGCTTTGTTTGGGATTTCAGAGGTATGATGACGCTGTTTTTTCTCACTTGGGGAAAATAAAAACCACATGATGACTTAAAAAGTTGGGAATTTTTAGCTTTAGCAGCTATAAGTTGTGAGGAATTCAAAAGGATGCGGACGCCCCTCCCAAGGCCAAATCTCGGTTTCAAACTTGTATTGTTTGTAAGTTTGGATAAATTCCTCGCTAAAGACATTACCTTCTTTAAGATAAGCTCTATCAAGCAGCATTTCCTCCACGGCATGGCGTAAAGTGTGTGGGAGTTGTTTGATGCCTTTTTCGCGAATCTCATCAAGTGTGAGTTCAAAAAGGTTGATTTCCATAGGTTTGCCCGGGTTGCTTTTTTGTTTGATTCCATCAAGCCCAGCCATTAGCAAAGAGGCAAAGGCAAGATAAGGGTTGCTGGAGCTATCGGGGAATCGGAATTCCATGCGTTTAGCTTTCTTGTCACTATTGTAAGGGATTCGGATACTTGCGCTGCGGTTTTGTGCGGAATAAGTCAGAATGCTTGGTGCTTCAAAGCCCGGAATGAGGCGTTTATAAGAGTTTGTGCTAGCATTGGTAAAAGCTGCTAGTCCGCGTGCGTGTTTGAGCA
This sequence comes from uncultured Helicobacter sp., assembly GCA_944325475.1. GTDB lineage: Bacteria > Campylobacterota > Campylobacteria > Campylobacterales > Helicobacteraceae > Helicobacter_D. The sequence continues at coordinate 4,214 of CALVAF010000159.1, read as the reverse complement.
CACCGCCTAGGAAGTGTAATGCTATTTCGCTTAAGCCCTCATACGCATTGCCAGCAAAGAGATTCTTGCCTTCTTTCCAAATGCTGATATGTGTGTGCATACCGCTTCCATTGTCATTATATAGAGGCTTTGGCATAAAGGTTGCGGTTTTGCCATTGAGATGAGCGACCATTTTGACGACATATTTGAATTTTTGCACATTATCTGCTGCCTCAAGCAAATCGCCAAATTTCACGCCAATCTCGCCTTGCCCTTGCGCGACTTCATGATGCACAACAAAAGTCTCTAACCCCACTTGATTAAGCACTTTAACCATTTCAGCACGAATATCCACCATAGAATCCACTGGTGCTACTGGCAAATACCCACCCTTAGTTCCCGGGCGATGCCCCATATTCACGCCTTCAAACTCTTTAGCACGATTCCACTCTCCCTCTTCTGTGTCAATCTCATAATACTGGCAATTCACAGAATCTTTAATTTTAATGGAATCAAAAACAAAAAATTCATTTTCTGGTCCAAAATACGCCACATCGCCAATGCCGGAATCTTTAAGGTATTGCATGGCTTGTTTTGCAATGCTTCTAGGGCATTTTTCATAGGGTTGATTCTTATAAATATCCCACACATCACAAAACACTACCATTGTTGTATCTGCTGTAAAAGGGTCAATAAAATACCGCACTGGATCAGGAATTAAAATCATATCAGATTTATCCACACTTTGCCATGCTGGAGCGGAACTTGCATCAAAAGGAAAGCCTTCAAAAGTTTTCTCATCTACCGCACTTGCACTAAAACACATATGATTCCATACGCCTTTAATATCAGTAAATCGGAAGTCGATAAATTCCACTTCATTTTCTTTGCATTCTTTGAAAAACTGCGCGATGGCTTGTTTATCGATTTGTGGTCGTTGCATAGTATTCCCTCATCAATCAAAATTTTTTTGTGGAATTCTAGCATTTTTTTTGTAATTTTAAAGTGTTTTATAAAAGCTTTGTTTTGCGCTTTAAAGATTTTAGCAGAATATTGATAAAGGCAAATTATATGGAATTTTTATGCGGGTTAGAATCAATTTTTTGGTGAAAATTTAAGCCCATATTTAATTTTATTGTATTACAATTTTTTATCAAATTAAGAAATCGTGGATTGTGTTTTCTGCGGTAAATGTTAAGCGTGAATATGCCACTTGGTAATGATTTTTAGTAAGGGTAAAAAGTGATAAATTATTCTTTAACTCCCAAAGAATTGAAGATTTTTGCAGATTATTTTTCGATTGTCCATCATAGCAACGGACGCATTAGGCTGCGGGCAAGCTCCAAACTCAAGGACTTTTTTGGACAAAATAGCGAGATTAATCCTCAAGAAATTTTAGAGAGTTTGCAAAAATCTCCCGCGATTCGTTCCGTAAAATTCAATAAAATCATTGGTTCTTTGACAATAGAATATGATATAAGTTTTCTTAGCCCAAGTGATTGGGAATTGTGTATAAAAGGCGAGAATCTTGAGGCAATCGCCCAAAAGATTAATGCCCTGTTACAAGAAATATAGAGGTAAGAAAAATGACAACACAAGAAAAACTGCTAACAGCCTTAGATGATAAGTATAAAGCATACAGCTTTTATGCAGTAGCTTCAGAGAATTATGGGATTCCCTTTAGTCATTTGCTTGAAGCTGAAGCAAATCACATCAGCGCATTAAGTTGGCATTTGCAGAAGCTTGGATGGGTGATTCCGACAAATCCTCATCAAGAGATGATTTTACCTGAGAGCTTGGTAGAGGTTTTGCAAATGGCGATTGCTAATGAAAGAGCTTCTGTGGCGTTGTATAACATGCTTATAGAAGGGGAGCAGAATCCTTTGGTGCTCGATACTTTTTACCGCTTACAAGCAGCTTCTTTTAATGACCATATTCCTACGCTTCTTAAGAGCTTAGAGCAGGGAACTAATCCTAATTTTTTAACACAGCTTAATCAGGGTAAGGCGTTGCTAGAAGAAACAGGTGAAATGGTGGCAAAGCTCCAAAATGGAGAGCTTACGCAAGGACAGCTAGAATCATTTTTAAATAAGCTAAATTATTCGCCTATCGGCGGAATGATTTTGCGTGCTCTTGGGGCGACTATCTTAAATGACTTTTTAAATCAAAATAAGGAGTAAATATGGCATTACCTTTTGTTGTAGGTTTGGTGATTGGTTCTGGAGCAGCGTTGTTGTTTGCCAAAAAAGATATGGTTAAACAAGGTTTGGATTTAGCTAAAGGTATCATTAAAGAAAAAGAGGAAGTGGTGGCTCCAAAAAGAAGGAAGCGAAGGACTAAAGCAGAAATAATTGAAGCAGAACAAAATCTAAAAACAAAGCGTAAGAGACGCACAAGAAAGTCGCCAGTGGCTAAAGTAAGTGAAACTAGAGAAACGCAAGAAATACAAGAGTGAGGAAGTCTAAATGATTATTGATGCAGGCACGCCACGTTCTATCAGTGGTCATGCAGTGAGTGGAGCGATTATTGGATTAATGGTAAGTGGTGTGTATGAATACAATCAATACAAAAAGGGCGAGGTGAGCAAGTCCCAAGCAATGTGTGCAATACTCCAAGCAACACTAGAGGGCGGAATCGTCACTGCAAGCGGGGTTGCTGCAGCTAATGCTCTAGGAAATTCCGCCAAAAAGCCTTTGCAAAATACTCTAGAAGCGCTTTCTTGTGTTATGCTTGGAGCGGCGGGAGTTTATGGCATACAGCGACTTTTTAATACGATTCCACAAGCACAACAAAAATTAACAAAAATTACAAGAAAGGAAGTAAAATGACAAACCAACCCAATCCAAATAATCCCTATATCCAAAATAATCCACAAGATTCTAAGGATTCCAATGCAAATGGTGGAATCTTCAATGGTGTTTTTGGTAGTCAAAACACACAAAAAGACTTTGTTAAAGGTGTGCTAATTGGTGCGGTGGCGACTTTTATTTTGACTAATGAAAATGCACAAAGGGCAATTTTTAAGGGCTTTGCAAAAGTGAGTGGGCTTTTTGAAGCGGGGATTGAAGAGCTAAAAGAGCGTTATGAAGACGCAAAGGCTGAAGTTAAATCTCAAGAGTAGCAATGCAAACTCAAGCCAAGCATGCTTTGACATTAAAGCTCATTCACGCGACAAAGAATCGTGCGCGTTTTAAATACACTTGCCTACAGGAATTCAAGGTTAATCCTATTCCCTTGCGTGTGGAGTTGGATAGTATTCCGCAAATTTTAGAAGTGCGGATTAATACAATTTTAAACAACATTATCGTGGTGCATAAGGGGGATTTGCAATCTATCCAAGAAATCTTGTATCAGACGTTGCTTAAGCACATCATGCAGTGTGCTATCCAAAAAAATGAGGAAAGCTATCTAGCATTAAGGAATGAGATTCCAAGTTCTGCTGAGGTGGTGAGGGCTGGGACGGCATTGTTGCTCTCGCCTTTTTTGCAGAATCCTTCCTTTAAAATGGGTTTTTCGCTAATTGCAAGCTTCCCTTTACTTTTAAGTGGGGTGAAAGAAACATGGCATAATGGTATTAACTCCCGCACATTAGAGGCAATGGCGGTTGCGATTTCGCTTTATTTACAGGATTTTAAAACCGCTAATTCTACGAATTTTATGTTAGCCCTTGGCGAGTATATCGAGGAGATGACACTCTATAAAAGTGATGATTTGATAAAGGAGCTTTCAAAGCCTACTGGTGGCGATGCGTGGATTGAAGTTTGGAGTGAAAAGGGAGCAGTTTTAAAGCAAATTCCAAGCCATGAGATAGAAGTCGGAAATATTGTTGTTGTCGGTGCTGGAGATACGATTTTGATTGATGGGCATATTGTTGAGGGAGAAGCTTTGGTTAATCAAATCTCAATGACCGGTGAAGCAACCCCAACCCATAAAAATAGAGGTGATAGAGTGCTATCTGGCACAATTGTTCAAGAAGGTAGAATTAAAGTCTGGGCAGAGAGTGTGGGTGGTGATACGGCAATGGCGCGAATCAAAAACTACATTGAAGAAACCCTAATCCAAAAATCTTCTAGGGAGCTAAGTGCGTCTAAAATGGCTGATTCTCTAGTGCCAATCACGCTTGGACTTTCGATTTTATCATATTTTTTTACACGCGATTTGATGCGAGCTGCAAGCGTTTTGCAGGCAGATTATTCTTGTGCGCTCAAACTAACCACACCAGTAACTTTCAAAGC
>CALVAF010000158.1 GCA_944325475.1 uncultured Helicobacter sp. | reverse complement strand
TGTGTCTGTGGTTGTGTCTGTGGTTGTGTCTGTGGTTGTGTCTGTGGTTGTGTCTGTGGTTGTGTCTGTGGTTGTGTCTGTGGTTGTGTCTGTGGTTGTGTCTGTGGTTGTGTCTGTGGTTGTGGTTGTGGGGTGGCGTGATTTGTAAAAGTATCTTGTGGATTTGGAATTTCTAAATCTCCTAAAGAATTAGAATTGCTTCCTTTTTGGTTCTCTTGGATTGATTCTTGATTTTTTTCTTGACTTGTTTGTAGGGTTTGTTGGGTAACCTCTAGCTCGTGGTTTATGGTATTTTGGATTTCAAGGATTTCTGGTTGGATAATTTCATTTTCAACAAATTTTGATGTTTGCTCTGGAGGCAGTAGCGAATCTTGTGTTTTTTGTAATTCTTCTTGAAGCGTCATTTGGGGTGTTTGTATGTCCTCATCTTGGAGTTTTTGCTGGGTTTGCTCCATCTCATTTTTGAGTGGAGTCATGATATCTAGGGTCTCATCAGCTTGAGTTTGTTTGATTAGCTTTTGAGAATCTTGTCTATTTTGTGGTGTTTTAGTGCTTGGAGGAATTAAGAAATCGCGTGTAGAATCGGTGGGTTCTTTGTCATAATAAGCGCTAAAGGGAGTAGCGGAATAAAGCTTTTTAGGGTAGGCTTTGATAGGCTTTGGTGATTCTTTTGGTTGTAGGTCTTCTTGAGAGGTCGGCTGTGGTTGTGATTCTTGTGGGATAATGGGTTTTAGTGATTCTTGGTTAGATTGTTGATTCTCACTATTTTTAGGCTTTTTGATGAGCTTTATGGGGTCTTCTTTCTCCTCTTCCTCTTGAAAAAAATTGCTTTTTTCAAAGTGCTTGAATCGTTCTAGACTCATCATTGATTCAATTTGGAATTGTTGCAAGTCGTAGTTTTTTTGCGTTTTTGCTTCTTGGATTGGGATTAGTCGGATTTTTGATTCCTCTTGTAATTTGGGTTTTGATTCTACCTCTAGTGGTGTGGAATTACCAAATGAAAATGTAGGTTGTGTTTCTTGAAGTGGCGTGGGTTTTTCTTTGTATTCTGTTAGTCCTGTTGTGGATTGCAAGGGTGGGTTAAGTAGAGAATCATCTGGTGTTGATTCTACTTGCGATTTTATTGGAGGGTTTTTGCTTAGCGCGGCAAGCTCTTCTAGGGTTAGGGGTTGGGGGTTGCTAGCTTGTGGCGTGGCTTTGATAGGAGGAGAAAAAAAGGCTTTGAGATGGAGGAAAAAGTCTCCCTTTTTTTGCGTTTTTGATTCTTTGGTGGATTGTTGCAAGTCGTCTTTAATGCCTTTAGCAAAGTCATAAAGCAGGGCTTTTGCGGATTTTCCACTATAAAGTATGAGGCTAAGGAGAGCTAAAAGGAGTGTGAGGGTGAAGATTCCAAAAGGGTTAATAAAGGATTTTAAAATACGACCAAAGGCATTGCTAAAAAATCCCGCATCGCTGATAAAAAGCCCTTGTAAAATCAAAAGTGCTAAACTCATAATAATGATTCCAAGAGTCTTTTCAATCTTGCGTTGTTGCGTTGTTGCGTTGTCTTTATAGAGCAAATATGCAAGAGCTAAAAGCCAAAGGTATCCAAAATAACCAAAAAGCTTGAAGTTAAGATTAGCATAAGCCTTTCCTATGCTGCCTAATAAGCCCAATCCACCGATGATAGACAAAAGCCCTAGTAAGGTTAAGATTCCTATCAATAATATTTTTTGATTAATTTTTAAAAAATTTGTTTTGATGTTAGATTCCTTAAAAAATATTCAAATGGCGAGAGGGTGAGAGAATCGAACTCCCCAGCAAATAGCCACCTATCCACTCAAATGGGTGTGAAGCCCACGATGCCCACCAGCGACATATACCCTCCATTTGTATAGAAGTAAGTTTATCAATTTAACGCATTTTTACTTAAAAATTTCTTCATAAGGAGAGATACTCATTAGAAATTTGCACTTTTTTTGCGTTCCTCATTGATTTGTTGGACTTTAATGAGGACTTCTACCATAGCTTGATAGAGGGTTTCTGGGATTTCTTTATCAATCTCGACATCTTTATAGAGCGCCCTTGCTAGAGGCGGATTTTCGATAATTGGAATCTCATTTTCTGTAGCGATTTCCTTGATTTTTTGTGCGACGAAATCCACGCCTTTAGCAAGCACCCTTGGCGCCCTTTCTTGTTTGGAATCATAGCGCAAAGCCACGGCATAGTGTGTTGGGTTGGTAACAACAACATCAGCGCTTGGGATATTTTGCATCATACGCTTTTTGGCTGCTTGAAGCATTAAAGAGCGGATTTTTCCTTTGACTTGTTGGTCTCCTTCTTGGTTCTTAAATTCATCTTTGACTTCCTGCTTACTCATACGCAAAGATTTAAAATATTGGTAACGTTTGATGAGATAATCAGTAATTGCCATAACTAAAAAAAAAGCTAGAAGTATGGCAATTAGAATGAGAGCTTTGTCCTTTAGCCAAATCATTTGGTCGCCAATGGGGAAGAGTGAGACGGTAGTAAGCTCTTTCATAAACCCCAAAAACACGAAAAAAGCAATGATAAATGCGCTCAAAACTTTAAAGGTAATTAAGAATCCATCAAGGAGTTTTTTAAGTGAAATAAGATTTTTTAAGCCGCTGATGAAATTGAGTTTTTGCAGTTTGGGTTGAATTGCCTTGGTGGTTAGCAAAAATCCGCTTTGAGAAATGTTGGCGATGATTCCAATGAGTATTAAAGCAGCAAAAATAGGTGCGAGTAAATAAAGGATTTTAAAAACTAAAGAAATGGTTAGAGAAATAGCATTAGAGCGTGTGAGCTCTTGATTGAAAATGTGATAGACTTGAAAGAAGATTCCGCTTAAGCCCTCTACCCAAAAATTAAAGCATAAAAAAACTAAAATAAGCCCCACCACAAGCCCCAAAAATGCATTCACATCAGGGCTTTTTAGGACATTTCCTTCTTCTCTGGCTTTTTCGATTTTACGTGCGGAGGGGGCTTCGGTTTTTTCTTGTTCATCAGCCATTTAAGAATCCTTGATTGGAGTGTTTTTGCAATGCGCTTTGGTAGTCTTCTTTTGTGTTTAGGTTTTGAGTTTGGGAATGTGGAATCTCCACAAAATGAGAATCAATTAATGCCAATAAATCCCTTAAGCGATAGTTTTTTTGTGTGATTTGGTGTTTTATAAAATCAAGGGCTTTGTAGGGGTAGATTCCAAGCAGTGGGTGGATTTTTTGATTCTTTGCAAAGGTTGGTTTTTGGGTTTTTTGGTAAGAAGTGATGATTTTTGTAATGCTTTCTTTTACTAAAAAGGGCGTATCAATACTAAGGATAAAAGCATCTTTTTTAAGTGTCTCTAAAATACTCTCCAAGCCAAAAATGGGGGCGAATTCTACACTGGAATCTAAAATGGTTGGGAAATTTGGTAGATTTAAAAGAGGGGATTTGCTAGAAAAATAGACTTGAGTGAAGATTTCTTGCATTTTTTTAGCCTGAAAGTGCGCTAAACTCTCCCCAAAAAAATCCAAAGTTTCTTTTTTTTGTCCCATTCTTGAGCTTTTCCCACCGCATAAAATCACACACACTTCCATCTTTAGCCTTTAAAATTGAAGTGAAATTATAGCTTTTTTTGCTTTGCTTGGGTATGATTGCAAGAATTTTACCTTTTAAAAGGAGCGCTTTTGTTAGTTGATAGCTTTGGACGCGTGATTGATTATATCCGCATTAGCGTTACAGAGAGGTGCAATTTTCGCTGTCTTTATTGTATGCCAAATACGCCTATGGATTTGGGCAGGGAAGAAGAT
>CALVAF010000157.1 GCA_944325475.1 uncultured Helicobacter sp. | reverse complement strand
ATTATAGAGGTTAATATTAATTACACCAATAATAAAGCCATTATTCTTTTTAATCCTGCAAAAATAAAAATTTCGCAAATCCTTCAAACGATTCAACAAATCGGCTATGATGCACATTTTTATGATTCGCGACTGCAAGAATCCTATGCCAAAAAAGAAAAGCGGGATTATTATATTAAAATGGTTGTGGGAATCTTTTGTGTGATGAATATTATGTGGATTGCTGTGGCGCAATATGCGGGGTATTTTTCTGGAATCTCCCAAGAAATGCGGAATATCCTAAATATGGCTGGGTTTTTGCTTGCTACGCCGGTATTATTTTTTAGCGGGGCGGTGTTTTGGCGTGGGGCATATGCGGCGTTTAAATACAAAATGCCTAATATGGATTTGCTTGTTATTAGTGGAGCTACTCTGGCTTATCTTTATTCGATTTATGCAAGCTTTAAAGGTGGGGAAACTTATTTTGAATCAGTAGCGATGATTATTACCTTTGTGCTAATTGGAAAGTTTTTGGAGATTCGTGGCAAGAAGAGCGCCATTGATAGCCTTGATAAACTCAATGCGCAAATGCCTTTTAGTGTGATGATTAAAGTGGGTGAGAGTTTAGAAGAGAGGGCTGTAGAATTGGTCAAAGTAGGGGAGATTATCGAGGTAAAGCCGGGTGATAGAATCGCGCTTGATGGGGTTTTGCTATCTCAAGAAGCCTTGTGTGATGAGAGCGCTTTAAGTGGGGAATCTCTGCCGCAAGTCAAAACAGAAGGAGAGGGCATTTATTCAGGTTCTTTGGTGCTTAATAAAAGTTTTATTTATAAGGTCACAAAGGCATTTAGGGAATCGTTGATGAGTAAGATTGTGAATTTGGTTGAGGATTCTTTAAATGCACGCCCTAAGATTCAAGAAATGGCAAATCAAATTTCACGTTATTTCTCATCAGTCATTCTATCTTTTGCTTTGGTGACTTTTTTGCTTTGGTATTTTGCTGTGGGGGCGGGGTTTGATAAGAGTTTAATGGTGATGATTTCTGTGATTATCATTGCTTGTCCTTGTGCTTTAGCTTTAGCAACGCCTATGGCTTCTTTGGTGGGGCTTGGGGAGGCTTTTAGGCAAAAGGTGCTTTTTAGGGAAGCGCGGTTTTTAGAAGTTATTGCTAAGGCAAATGTGTTGGTAGTGGATAAGACAGGCACATTAACAGAAGGGAAATTGCGTGTGGTTGGAGTGAGGGATTTTGGAGCAGAATCAAGGGATTTTGCGGTTTTGCATGGAATGAGTGTAAAGAATTCCCACCCTATTAGCGTGGCATTAGCTACTTATTGTGCGCCTCTTTATGAGAAAGTGGCAGTAGAGATTGAAGAAATGAGTGCAAGGGGGATTAGGACAGAGGTTGATGGAGCGCTGTATTTGGGTGGAAATTTGGAGTTATTAAAAGAAAATGGGGTGGTGATTCCAAAAGATTTGCAAGAATCGCAAAATAGCGTTTTTTATTTTGCAAAAAATTCGCAGATTCTAGCGGAATTTGTCCTAGAAGATACGCTCAAAAAAGACGCTAAAGAATCGATAGCAAAAATCCAAAAAATGGGGATTAGCGTAGTTTTGCTAAGTGGGGATAATGATAAGGTGTGTCAAAGGGTGGCAGAATCGTTAGGGATTAGTGAGTATTATGCCAAGCAAAGCCCCATAGATAAGGCGGAGTTCATCGATAGGCTGCACCAAGAGGGGAAAGTTGTGGTAATGGCAGGAGATGGGATTAATGATTCTATTGCGCTTAGTCGGAGTGAGATTGCTATTGCAATGGGGGGTGGGATTGATGTGGCAATTAGTGTGAGTGATATTGTGGTGCTTGATGATAGGGTGGGTGGAATCACAGAAGCCTTTAGTATTGGATGGCGCACTTTTAGATTTATCAAACAAAACCTCGCTCTTTCGCTGCTTTATAATGCTGTGATGATTCCTCTAGCCATGGCAGGTTATGTGATTCCGCTTGTAGCTGCCCTCTCGATGTCGCTTAGCTCGTTACTTGTGGTGGGAAATAGCTTAAGGATAAGGAAATGAAAATTTCATTTGTTTAATTTTTTTTAATCTTTTTGGGTAGATAATTTCAAAGTTAAATATATTTTAACTTTTTTACAAGGAGTTATCTATGATAGAAATTTCTCGTCGAGACTTTTTAAAAACCACGGCTTTAGCTGCGGTTTCTCTCTCCAGTCTAAAGGCTTCTTATTTGGAGCTTCCACAGACTTTTAGGCAAGTGAAGTATTTTATCAAAGATAGTGAGATTCCTTATAATGAAGTTTTTACAAATGCGGATAATATCTTAGAAGTCAATCGAGATATTAGTGATATTTATACAAAACTTAAGGAAATCTTTAGACATAAGGCGCTTGTGGGAAGTGTGAGTAGCGGGGCAACCTTTTTTGTGATTGCTACCATGGCTGCAGATTATGGTATGCGTATCGCGTATGAAAAAAAGCAGGGCGATTTTTATACTTGGATACTAGCGCCCAAAGGAGTGAAGTTATGATTCTGCCAAAAAACATTACACAAAGTGATTTTAATGCGGCAATAGCAAAGTTTGAAAGGGTTGTGGGCAAAGAGTGGGTTTTTAGCACTCAAGAGGATTTGGAGCTTTATAGAGATGCTTATTCTCCGCAGTAGGGTGATGAGGATGAGCCTATTGCCTCACTTGCCCTTGCGCCTAAAAATGTAGAGGAAGTGCAGGTGATATGAAGATTGCCAATGAATTTAAGATTCCGCTTTTTCCTATTTCTACGGGTAAGAATCTCGGCTATGGCTCTAGCGCACCGCAGCAAAGAGGGCAGGTGGTTGTGGATTTAAAAAGAATGAATAGAATCATTGAAGTTGATGACAAGCGGAATTTTTGTATCGTAGAACCCGGAGTGAGCTATTTTGATTTATATGAATATGTCGAAAAACACAATCTTAATGTCTTTTTAGATGTTCCTGACCCAGGTTGGGGTTCTCCGCTTGGGAACGCTCTAGATCAT
>CALVAF010000156.1 GCA_944325475.1 uncultured Helicobacter sp. | reverse complement strand
AGTTTAGAAGTGAGATGAGGTGGCTTTTAAAAAGCGATAAGGAAGAATTGCTAGAGGCTAAATTCTCTTTAAGGCAGAGATGAAGTGGGTTAAAAGGGGCTAGAATCGAGGTGTCAAAGCGGCTTTGTAAGTCGGTTTTGTTTAGTAAAACAATGATTTTTTTAGAATCTTGATAGGTTTTTAGAATCTTGATAATCTCTAAATCTTCTGATTCTAAGGGGCGGCTGCTATCAAAAAGGGCAATTAAAAGATCGCTTTGTTGGGCTTTTTGGAGACTGCGTTTGATACCTTTAGTTTCGATAATGTCTTGACTTTGGCGGATTCCAGCAGTGTCGATAAGGCGTAGTAAATGCCCCCCTAAAGTCAAATTTTCTTCAATGCTATCGCGTGTTGTTCCAGCAATGTCGCTAACAATCGCGCGTTCCTCGTGCAAAAGGGCATTTAGCAGAGAGCTTTTGCCGACATTGGGTTTGCCGATAATGCAGAGTTTGTAGCCTTCAAAAAGGGATTTTTTTTGCATAGATTGTTCAAGGAGGCTTTGGAGGGTTTTTAGGATAGAATCAAGCTTGTTTTGTAGGCTATCTAGCAAATCTTTGGGTAATTCCTCCTCAGCATAGTCAATAAGCACTTCGCTATGGGCTAGAAGGGTTAGGAGGTCTTTACGTAAGTTTTCACAAAAATCTTGCATTTCACCACTTAAATGCCGCATAAGCATTTTATGGGCGCTAGCATTGGAAGATTTGATGAGTTTGGCAATAGCTTGGGCTTGGCTTAGATCGATTCTGCCGCCTAAAAAAGCACGTTTAGTGAATTCACCCGGTTTGGCTAGTCTTGCACCAAGCTTTAGGCATTCCTCTAAAATGCTTTGGGCAATGAAAGTCCCACCATGGCATTGGAATTCCACCACATCTTCAGTGGTGTAGCTATGTGGAGCTTTGAAATAAATCATGATACATTCATCAAGCAATTCACCATTTTCAAAATAGATTTTGGTGAGTTTGGCATGGCGCACTTTAAGAAGGCTTAAATCTGTCCTAGCAAGCTTAGAGGCAATAGCAAGGGAATCTTCTCCGCTTAATCTGATGATATTAAGTGAGGATTTTCCATAGGTGGTTGCAGGAGCAACGATGGTCTGATTAATGTTGGAATTCATTGATGATGATATACCGCTCCCCTTCTTGATTGCTTCTAAAAGAAATGTATTTATCAGGGAATTGTTCTCTTAGCTGTTTTAGGGCAATATGGGCTAAAATGCCATCAAGTGGCTTGGTTTGGGCTTTGCCATAGGTTTTGATAGCTTCTGTGATTGGGATTAGGTGGTTGGCAATCATTTCTTCTTGATTTTTGAGAAATTCCGCAATTTCTAGTCGCACCATTAGCCCATAAATGTGATTAATCCAATTAAAAATGAGGTAAGAAAAAGCTTTGTAGCGGTAGCCTTCTTTTCCGATAAGTAGCGCAGAATCCTCGCCATCAATTTTAATGTATAGGGTATTTTCATCATAGGGCTTTACGGTGATTTCGCTGATTTTATAAGGGAGGAGAGAGAGGAGTTCTTGCAGCTCTTTTTGGACTTGTTGGGAAATTTGATTTAAATCTTTTGTGATGGTTTCTTTTGGGTTGGATTCTTTTGGAGTTAATTCTTTTATGGAGTTAGATTGAGGTTTTGGGGTAGCTTGTATGGCTTGCTTGGTTTTGGGTTGTGCGCAGATAATGGCGTTTTTTCTCCCAAAACCTAAAAAGCCTTTTTGAGGATTTTGGATAATCTCATAGTCTAAGTCGATAATGGAGCAATCAAAAAGCTTAGAAGCCTCAATGAGAGCATTCTCTAGAGTTCTTGCCTCGATTTTTTTCATTTTTCAGCCTTATGATTTTTGTGTTCTTTGTGTGCGGCAATTTCTCTTGCTTTTTTGCGCTCTAGGGCTTTATTGATAAGGAGTTGTTGTAGAATAGAGAAAATATTATTCACAAACCAATAAAGCACCAATCCAGAAGGGAAAGTTACAAAGAAAATCGTGAAAATCAGTGGTAAGAATTTAAAGATTTTTTCTTGAATGGGGTCATTAAAGGTGGTGGGTGTTAGGTGCTGTTGGAGATACATGGTAATTCCCATGAGGATTGGTAGGACAAAATAAGGGTCCATAACCGATAAATCCTGAATCCAAAGCAACCATGCTGCGCCTTTAAGCTCAATAGCATTGTATAAAACGCGGTAGATTGCAAAAAACACAGGCATTTGCAAAAGCAGTGGAAGACAGCCACCCATTGGGTTAGCACCATGTTTCTTATAAAGCTCCATCATATGGGCTTGGAGTTTTTGTGGTTCGCCTTTGTATTTTTGCTGAATCTCTTTCATTTTAGGGGCGAGGTCTTTGAGCTTTTGCATGGATACCATTCCTCTATAAGTTAGTGGATACAGCACGATTCGGACAATGAGAGTTAAAAGGATAATCGCCCAGCCCCAATTCCCGCACCAATCATAGAGGGTTTCTAATAGCAAAAAGAGGGGCTTGGCAAAAAAGGTAATTATTCCATATTCGACAACTTCGGTTAGATTGGGGTTAATGCTCTCTAATAAGCGGTAGTTTTTGGGTCCAATAAAGCCATGTAGTTCAAGATTTCCATTAGCGCTTAAAAAAGGCATAGGGTTTTTTTCTGCATTGCTTAGAATTGCAGAGTTAAGATTGTTAGAATCGCTAAAGAATAAAGTTGTGTAATACCTATCTACAGCTGCTAAAATGCTAGAGTTTGCGAAGTTGCTTTGCCCTTTAGAATCGCCATCTTCAATCGTGGTAATTGTGTTATCCTGCTCTTTGATAATCACGCCTTTGAAAACATAAGAATCATTTTCAGCGCTAGGACGCATACCCGGAGAAATAAAATAGGTGTAGTTTTGTGGGATTTCTACTTTGATTTCATACAAGCCATTGGGGTGGAATGTGAGGATTTTTTTAAGTGTGAAACTCTCTAACTTTTGTGTGAGTGTGATGGTCTGTGGCTGGTCTTTGAGAGTAAGATTAGTAGCACTTGCTTCATAGGGGGTGCTAAAAGCTTGTTGGTTTAGCATAGAATCAGCAAAGCGGATTTCTAGGATTTTTGGGTTGTTTTGGTTGGCAATGTCGTTGCTAAATAGCTCGAGATCCTTTGTATCTTTGTGGTATTTCTCTTCCTTGAGTGTGACTCGTGTGATTCTGCCTAGTCGGTCGATTTGGTATTCGAAATTTTCTGCGTTAATGGTGGCGATGATTTCTTGTGTGGAAGCTTGTGGTTGGGTAAAATCAGGCTTAGGCTGTGTGCTTGGTGTTGTTTGTGTGGCAGGGACAGTTTGTGTGGTTTGAACTTGGGTAGAGGTGGCGTTGTTTTCTTGAGGTTTTGGCGCATAAAAGTAGCTATAAGGGATAAAAAAAGCTAATGCCAAAACAACGGCGATGATGATTCGAGTTTGTGAGCTTAAATTATCAAGTTTATTAAACATTAGGAAACCTTTGAAAAATTTTTTATGATATAAACATTTTGGATAGAATCTGTTGTAATATAGGGCAGATTTTTGAGCTTAAAAGTTTTTGGTTTTGTTGGAACTAGCCAATATTTTGGTATTTTGGGTGGCATAAAATTGCAATGAAAAGTAGTGCGGATTTTTGGATAGGAAATCCCGCCTTTAAAGAATTGGTTGCAACTTAAAATCCTTAAAAAAGATTTTAAAAGAGCAATAATAGGGTTTTGAAATTCAAATATTTGCTTAGAATATTCCGAGCAAGAAGGGTAGTAGCGGCATTTTGCGCCAAAAAAAGCTGAAATGTAGTGTTGGTAAAATGTGATAAAAAGCAAAAAAATCCGTTTTAGCATTTAGGCGCTAACCTTGTTTGGACTAATTTTAAGCATATAAGAGCGTGATTGTAGCTGCTTTGTAAAACCGAATAGGGAGTTTTGTCTAATCCGCTTTTGGCTAATAAAATCATATCGCCACTAATGAGGCTTGTCATCGAATCGCGATACAAGCTTCTTAGACGCCTTTTGATGAAATTGCGACAAACCGCATTGCCAAGTTTTTTAGAAACGCAAAAGCCAACGCGACTGGATTTGGGATTTTCTTTAAAAAAAAGGATAAAATACGGATTATGCCATCTCTTTGGGCTTTTATAAACAACATCGAAGTCTTTTTTGCTTTTTAATGTCATCAAAACCAAAAATCCAAATCAATTAAACAGCGAGTCTTTTTCTGCCTTTTGCTCTGCGTGCGTTGATGATTTTTCTGCCATTTTTGGTTTGCATTCTTGCACGAAATCCGTGTGTTCTTTTTCTTGGTGTGTTGTGTGGTTGGTATGTTCTTTTCATCTAATGCCTTTTTTTGTAAAAATAAGTATCTATTTTACTATTAATTTACTTAAAAAACTTTTATTTTAGAGTTTTTACTCTTCAAATTGGTTGGTTAATGCCACAGCAATCGCAGCAACCAAATCGCTCTCATCACTTGTTTCTTGTGGCATGAGTGATACTAGTTTATTTTCTAAATAAGAAGTATCAAAGGTTCCACGCTTAAAATCTTTGTCATTGCAAATATTAATCAAAAAGGGGATTGTTGTTTTAACTCCACGAATCTTAAATTCGCTTAAAGCGCGTTTGAGTTTATTGACTGCCAAATCATAGCTTGTAGCACGGACAATAAGCTTTGCAATCATTGAATCATAAAAAGGGGGAATCACAAAATCTTTGTAAATATAGCTATCCACCCTCACAAAAGGACCTAGTGCAGGGTAATAAGCGGTAATGGTTCCGGGGTTTGGGATAAAGTCATTATGCACATCTTCAGCATTAATTCTTGCTTCAATGGCAAAGCCCTGTGGGATAATGTCGCTTTGGCTTAAATCAAGGATTTCCCCATAGGCGATTCGAATCTGTCTAGCAATGAGGTCTAATCCTGTGATTTCCTCTGTTACACCATGTTCGACTTGGATTCTCGTATTCATTTCCATAAAATAAAAATCATTAGAATCATCAATCAAAAATTCAATCGTTCCAGCGTTAGTGTAGTTTGCCGCCTTAGCTGCTGCCACTGCAACCACGCCCATTCGCCTCCTCAAATCAGCGCTAATTGTTGGGCAGGGTGCGATTTCTATAAGTTTTTGGTGGCGTCTTTGGATGGAGCAATCCCGCTCTAAGAGATGAATGACATTACCATAATTATCCGCTAGAATCTGAAATTCGATGTGTTTGGGGTTTTGGATATATTTTTCCATAAAAACATCATCATTTTTAAAAAAAGTCAAAGCTTCTCTTTTACAGGCATTAAAGGCATTTTCTAATTCACTTTCTTCCCATACAACACGGATTCCTCTCCCGCCTCCCCCGCTACTTGCTTTTAAAATTACGGGATAGCCGATTTTCCTTGCGATTTTTTGAATCTCATAAAGGCTGAGTGAGTTTAATGGCTCTGTTCCGGGGACTATGGGGATTCCGTTTTGCATCATGAGATTCCTTGCGGCATTTTTATCGCCCATTTTGGCAATCACTTCGCTATCTGGTCCAATCCACACTAGCCCAGCTTCCTTGACTTTTTTAGCAAAAAGGGCGTTTTCACTTAAAAATCCATAGCCCGGGTGGATTGCTTCTGATTCTGTGGCTTTGGCGGCTTCGATGATTCTATCAGGATCCAAATAGCCTTTAATGGGGTCTTCGCTAATGGCATAGGTGTGGGTTGCCATTTTGACATGCAAACTATCTCTATCAGCATGGGAATAAATCGCCACAGATTCGATATTTAGGTCATTACAGGCACGGATAATGCGGATAGCAATTTCGCCACGATTGGCAATGAGGATTCTTCTAAACATAAAAACTCCCAAACTTTTTGTGTAAAAATTTAAAATAGTCATTTATTTTATAGTGAATTGTTTTAATTTTTTCTTTAGAAGGGGTTATAAAACTTTGTAAAAAGCGTGAATTATGCTAAAATTACCCCATTTTACACACAATATAAGGTTTTTTATGGATTTGATTTATGCTGTGATTTTGGGAGTTGTTGAGGGGCTGACGGAATTTTTGCCGATTTCTTCAACGGGGCATTTGATTTTGACTTCAAAGATTCTTGGAATCCCGCAAGATACTTTCCATAAGACTTTTGAAGTGATGATTCAGTTAGGTTCGATTCTAGCTGTTATTTTTGTCTTTTGGGGGCGGTTGTTTAAAAATGGCTTTGATCTTTGGGGGAAGCTTGTCATAGGTTTTTTGCCGGCTGGAATCTTAGGCTTTTTGTTTTATGATTTTATCAAAACTCTTTTTGCGCCCATTACCACTTCAATTATGCTAATTGTGGGCGGAATTGTTTTTATCA
>CALVAF010000155.1 GCA_944325475.1 uncultured Helicobacter sp. | reverse complement strand
ACATGATTTCTTTTTTGCAAGATAGGAATTCTTTATTTGTCTGTAAGGAGGAGATTTAGCGGCTTGGCTAAAGCCCTCCATCCCTTCAGTAGCCAACTAGAGTCTTGTGCTAATGTAAGGCTTATACTAAAAATAAACTAAGTTACAACTTTTAAAATTTTGTAATTTTTCAATTATATAATAAAAAATAAATGAAATTTTTACAAAATATCTTCTTAGCAAAGTATCATTTTGTTACATTAAGATTTCATAAATTTAGCTTCAATTTCAGCAAAGCGCTCTATCTATTCTCCTTGCTTCTCATCTCTCTTATTTTTTGCTAGAATCCAATCCTTGATTAAAAATCTAAGGAGACTTTAGAAGTGGAACAAGATTTTTTTGCCCCCTTGTTGCCCCAATCTTTTGCTGCCCTAAGCACTAAAGAAAAAAAGAAATGGCTTAAAAAAGAGGTTTTGCTGGCTAAAAACACGCATTATTTTGATTGGACGGCAAGCGGATTAGCCGCAAAATGTGTAGAAAAACGCATGAAAAGGATTTTGCCCTTTTATGCCAATCCCCATTCTGAAAGCTCCCTGCACTCCAAAATCATCGGCGATTCTTACGAACAAGCTCGCAAAAGTCTCAAAGCTATTTTTGGGCTTGATTCGAGCTTTGCGCTTATTTCTTGCGGTTTTGGCTCGAGTGCGGCGATTAAAAAATTCCAAGAGATTGCAGGAATCTATCTCCCCCCTCAAACTAAAAAAGCGCTCAAGCTTGGAGAAATCGATAAATCCACCCTGCCGCTTGTCCTCATTGGACCCTATGAACACCATAGCAATGAATTAAGCTTCCGAGAGGGTTTGTGCGAAGTGATACGAATCCCACTTAGTAGTGATGGTTTGATGGATTTAAATGCGCTTAAGCAAATTCTTATTGCCAATGCTAACCGCAGAATCATCGCCTCTTTTTCCCTTGCTTCTAATGTCAGTGGGATTCTCACGCCCTTTGCGCCCCTCTCAAACCTAATCCGACAATATGGCGGAATCGTGTGCTTTGATATGGCAAGCTCCTCGGCGTATTTTGACATTCCTGCTACCTTTTATGATGTTGCTTTTCTCTCGCCCCACAAGCTTTTAGGCGGAATTTCAAGTAGTGGAATTCTCATCATCAAACGCAACCTTATAAACAAATCTCTGCCTCCCACTTTTTGTGGTGGTGGTGTGGTAGGCTATGTCTCACGTACCAGTCAAATCTATTTTGTTAACGAAGAAATCCGTGAAGAATCAGGCACACCCGGCATCTTAGAGTTTATTAGGGCAAATTTAGCTTATCAGCTACGCGAGGAAATTGGGCAGGAATGGATAATGCAAACCAAAGAGGGACTTATCAAAATCTTTAGGGAATTTTTAGAAAACCACTCCAAAATCATCACTTATGGTAACCAAAACCACAATATCATTGGCACTTTTGCTTTTAATCTCAAAGACAAATCCCCCTATGAAGTGGCTACTGAACTCTCACACAAATATGGAATCTTGGTGCGTGCAGGATGCTCTTGTGCGGGACCTTATGGACATGATTTGCTAGGCTTAGAAGATGATACGACCTTTACTCAAAAACCCGGTTGGATTCGCGTAAGTTTGCATTACACACACCGCAAAAAAGATGTCTATTATCTTTGCCATTGCCTAAAAAAATTATGCAAATGAATCTTTTACAAGCTTTAATCAAGCTTTTTTTGCTAAAATGAATTAAAAAAAGTTTGAATAGGATTTTTATGCAATTAAATGGCTCTGAAATGATTATTCACGCTCTTAAAAACGAGGGCGTGAAAGTGGTTTTTGGTTATCCTGGTGGTGCCGCTTTAAATATCTATGATGAAATTTATAAGCAAAACTTTTTTGAACACATTCTCACTCGCCACGAACAAGCAGCAATCCACGCTGCTGATGGCTATGCAAGGGCAAGTGGTGAAGTGGGCGTAGCGATTGTTACAAGCGGACCGGGTTTTACCAACGCTGTTACCGGAATCGCCACGGCTTATATGGATTCTATCCCGCTTGTGATTATCAGCGGACAAGTCCCAACAAGCCTCATTGGAACTGATGCGTTTCAAGAGATTGACGCAGTGGGAATCTCACGTCCCTGTACAAAACACAATTTTTTAGTTAAAAGCATTCAAGAATTACCTAGAATCCTAAAAGAGGCTTTTTATATCGCTAGAAGTGGGCGTCCCGGACCTGTGCATATTGATTTGCCTAAAGACATTAGTGCCACTATTGGTGAGTTTCACTACCCAAGTGAAATCAAACTTCAAACCTACAAACCCACTTATAAAGGCAATCCACGACAAATCAAAAAAGTTTCTCAAGCGATTAAAGAAGCTAAAAAGCCACTTTTGTATCTTGGTGGTGGCTGTGTTGTTTCAAAAAGTGCCAATCTCATTAGAGAGCTTTGTGAAATTACACATATTCCAGTAGTTGAGACGCTTATGGCAAGAGGGGTAATGCCACATAATCACCCTGATTTGCTTGGAATGGTGGGAATGCATGGAAGCTATGCAGCAAATATGGCAATGAGTGAAACAGACCTCATCATCGCTCTTGGAGCAAGGTTTGATGATAGGGTTACGGGCAAACTTAGTGAGTTTGCCAAATACGCACAAATTATCCATATTGATATTGACCCAAGTAGCATTAGCAAAATTGTCGATGTGACTTATCCTATCGTAGGCGATGTTAGCAATGTCTTAGAAGAGATTTTGGAGCTAGTTAGAGGGGATTTTGAAGTGAAAAATATCCTTGCTTGGCGGGAAACATTAGAGCGTTATGACAAACTCCATCCTTTAAGCTATGAAGATTCTGATGAAATTCTAAAACCCCAATGGATTCTAACTAAACTTGGCGAGATTCTAGGCAGTGAGGCGCTCATTTCAACTGATGTGGGACAACACCAAATGTGGGCGGCACAATTTTATCCCTTTAGCTTCCCGCGCCAGTTTATCACAAGTGGTGGTTTGGGAACTATGGGCTTTGGCTTACCAGCTGCAATGGGGGCAAAAAAGGCATTCCCGCAAAAAATTTCTATTAACATTAGTGGCGATGGCAGTATTTTGATGAATATCCAAGAGCTAATAACCTGTGCGGTAAGTCAGATTCCAATCATTAACATTATCTTAAATAATAGTTATCTTGGTATGGTGCGACAATGGCAAACTTTCTTTTATGAAAATCGTTATTCTGAAACCGACTTAGAACTCCAGCCTGACTTCGTCAAATTAGCCGAATCCTTTGGTGGAATTGGGTTTGTAATCCACACTAAAGAGGAATTTATAGAAGCTTTAAATGAAGCGATTAATTCCAATAAATCTGCCTTGCTTGATGTGCGAATTGACCGCTATGAAAATGTTTTGCCAATGGTGCCAACGGGTGGGGCATTATGTAATATGATACTAGAGCATAAGGAGTGAGTTATGGAGATTAAACGCATTATTACCGTAACGGTTTTAAACGAACATGGGGTGCTATCAAGGATTAGCGGGCTTTTTGCAGGACGTGGGTATAATATCGAATCCCTCACCGTAGCGCCAATTTTTGATACCAATCTCTCACGAATCACCATTACCACTCAAGGTGATAAAAAGGTGCTAGAGCAGATTTTAAAACAACTCCACAAGCTTATCCCCGTCTTAAAAGTGCTTGAAGATGAGCAAATCATTGAACAAGAATCGGTGCTTGTGAAATTTTCTAGCAAAGAATCTTTGAGCGAATTATCAACGATTTTCACAAGCTATAATGGCAAACTGCTGGAGGTCAATGAAAAAAATGCGATTTTTATGGCTTGCGATTGCCATGCGCGCATTAATGGCTTACTTCAAGCTATTCAAGCCTACAAGCCAAAGGACATTACAAGAAGCGGAATCTCAGCTATCGAAGTCAATTAAGGGAAATTATGCTACTTAATGAAATCATCAAAGTTTTAAAAGAAAAAGAGGTTTTGGAGGAGATTCTCCAATGGAATAAAGAAAGTCAAAGCTGGGTGGAACACTCAAGATTTTTTGATTCTGAAGTGATTGATGGAATCCAATCGCCCCAAAATGCCACCCAATCTCACCTTACATTTTTAGAAAAAGAAAAATACCTTTCAGACATTACAAATACCAAAGCTAGTGTGATTCTGGTGCGTAAAGATTTTGTGGAGAATCTCCCCAAAACTTCCCTTGCCTTTATAAGCGAAAATCCCTATCTAGCAATGGCTTATCTCACGCAATTTTTTGCAAAACCACTCTTTAGTGCTAAAATCCCACCAAAAATCGCCCCAAATGTCACAATCGCCCCAAATGCCACAATCGGGAATGGTAGCGAGGTGGGCGAAGATTCTGTCATAATGGCTGGGGTTGTGGTGGGCGAGAATGTCAAAATCGGCAGCAACTGCATTTTATATCCTAATGTGTGCATTTATAATGATTGTGAGATTGGGGATAATGTCATTATACACGCAAATTCTGTGATTGGAAGTGATGGGTTTGGCTATGCACATACTAAAGATGGGAAACATATCAAAATCCACCATAATGGCAAAGTCGTGCTTGAATCAGAGGTTGAAATCGGCTCTAACACTTCTATAGATAGGGCAGTTTTTGGACAAACGCTTATCTGCAAAGGTAGCAAAATCGATAATCTCGTGCAAATTGGGCATAATTGTGAGATTGGGGAGCATTCTATCATCGTCTCTCAAGCTGGAATCTCCGGTTCCACCACCACTGGACGCAATGTCGTGCTAGGCGGACAAAGTGGGAGTGCAGGGCATTTGCATATCGGTGAATTCACACAAATTGGCGCTAAGGCTGCAATCGCAAAAAGCGTGCCACCTTTTGGTAAATTTTCTGGACATCCGCTTTTACCGATCCAAGATTGGCTAAGACTACAAGCGATTTTTAAAAAAATGTTGAAAAATAAATTGTAATTTAAGTTGCTTTTAAATACTTGTTCCCTTTAAAAAACTTAAATGAAGGTAGTCAGAATTCTTAAAATGATAAAGGAGCCTAAATTATTCCATTTTAATCAGCCTTGCTTTTTAAAGGATTTTTTTAGGCATTATCTTTTCTGTGATTTGTTGGATTATTTGTGAGTCTAGATTTTCCAATTATTGATATTTTTAGTTAGATGCTTTAAAGTCTCTTGCTTGATTTAAATTTTTGCAGCAGAGCTTATAGCTTGCAAAACAACACAGTGATTAGAAAGCTATATTTATAAGCTCATCTCTATTTTTGTCTTTTTGCTTTGATAGGGGTTATATTCATAGGCTTTAACAATTATTGCATGTTTGCTTTGGTTATTTGCTAATTTGTTGATTTTTAATATAATTTCTATAAGCTCTAGTGAAATACTGCAAATTTAAAACAAAAATAGCCCATAATGCAGCTTATATTATCTCTTTTTCTAGTTTCCACTTCACCTATTTTGCCTTTATATTTAGGATATCAAACAATATAATACTTGCAAGAATAGGCAATATAAAGAGCTATGATACAAAGTTTAAAGCTTAAATCTGCTAAAACCATTTTGTAAAGCATTAGAGGCTAGTTATAAGCTATGAATTGGCAAAACCATGTAATTGTAATATGTTTTGAATCAAAGCTAGTCTGTCTGTTATTGGACTAGGGCAATGCATTTGCATTTATTGATTGTGAAACTTTCAAGTATTAAAGGCTAAGTGTGATTCAAGATTTATTGATTTTAATTTTCACTCCCAAAGGGTTTTATTAGAACCCAAATTTTTAGAATCTAGGCTTTTAAACTCTGAATTGCTGCTTGAATTCTCATCATAACTTCCTGTGTATCCAGACAAGCCAAAAGTGGTGCAACTCCTATGCCACCACTTTTGCCAAGCAGAGCATAACGCAGGGGTATAAACAAAATTTTTACTTTGATTCCATGAAAATCTGCAAAAGTAGCCATTTCACTTTCTGCTTCTTTAGGGGTTTCTATGGGCTTTTTAAGAGCTTTTAGATAAGTGCAGAAATCCCCCAAAAGCTTAATATTTTCCTCATTAGCCACTTTTTGTCGCATTTTCTCATCATAACTTTGTGGGGTTTGTAGGCATTCTTTTAAAATCTCTGCAAAATCCACCAAAGTTTTAGAACGCTCCTTAATCTCGGGATACAAAATCTCTTGAATCCTTTCTTTTGGGGTTTCAACTCTGAAATTTTCATTCAAAAGTGTATTTAAAGAATCGTTGCTTAATTCTCTAATATAATGACTATTAAGCCACAAAAGCTTTTCTTGATTATATGCTGAAGGGGAGGAATTTAAATTGTTTGGATTAAAAAACTTTAGCATTTCTTGCTTACTAAAAATCTCTTGGTCGCCATAACTCCAGCCAAGCCGCACAAGGAAATTCAAAAGCGCTTCAGGCAAATAGCCCATCTCTTTGTATTCTAAGACATTCATTGCACCATCACGTTTGCTTAGCTTATGCCCTTGTGGGTTTAGAATCATTGGCACATGGAAGAATCGTGGCACTTTAAACCCAAGTGCTTCATAGATAATAATCTGCTTTGGAGTGTTGCTTAAATGATCATCTCCCCTAATCACATCACTAACGCCCATGAGTGCATCATCAATCGCCACACAAAAATTATAAGTTGGACTGCCATCATTTCTAGCAATGATAAAGTCATCAAGCTCTTTTGCAGAAATTCTCATCTCGCCTTTAACCCCATCATAAAAGCAAATCTCTCCACTTAGCGGGGCTTTGATTCGCACTACGGGCTTCACTCCACTTGGTGGTGTGCCTGTAAAATCCCGATAGCGATTATCATAGCGTGGCGTCTCTCCCCGCTTGCGTTGCTCCTTACGTAAAGAATCAAGCTCTTCTTTACTCATATAACAATAATACGCCTTTCCTTCATCTAAAAGCTGTTTAATGTATTCTTGATAAAGCGAGAATCGCTGACTTTGATAAACCACCTCGCCATCATAATCCATTCCCACCCAATCAAAAGCTTGAATAATTGCTTCTTTAGCGTCCGTAGAGTTTCTTGCTAAATCTGTGTCTTCGATTCTTAAAAGAAATTTTCCTCCATTTGCCCTTGTATAAAGGTAGTTAAAAAGGGCAGTCCTAAGCCCACCGATATGCAAATACCCTGTGGGAGAGGGCGCAAATCGCGTTACTATTGTTTCCATTTCTAAAAATCTCCAAACTAAAATTTTAGGAATATTACCAAATTCTAACTTGTAAAACTTATAAGTTTCTAAAAACATTTTTATGGTGTTAAGCTAAGAAAAACACATCTATAAATCTGCTTAATTGGCATATACGTTAGAGGGTTTATACCAATCTTTTTATTAACAAAAAAACTTTTTAAATAAAAATTTGAATATAAGCAGGAGTTGGAATATCATAAAAAAGCATAATTTTGACATTAATGATGGAATATGCTTGTGGGTTTGTTTTTGTGTTATCGCTGTTTTGATAATCATTGTATCAATCAGACTAGAAATATTAAAATATGATAGATATGTTATTAATATTTTTTACTTCTTTTACTGGAACCTAGAATCTCAGTATTTAATATTTGTCATGCAATTAAAGCTTTATTGAGTGAATTCTGTAATTTTGTCAGTGTTTAAGAAGGTTTTTATTGATTTAAATTTTGCAGCTACTTTGGAGTGGTAAAATTAGAAGAACAAAGCAACGAAGTGAATAATTGCAGTTATGCGTAATACTAATGAGTCTAAAGCCCTTAAAAAAAGGGCTTTTTCTAAGCTAGGGCTTTTTCAGCCTCTGTGTAAGGGATATTAAAAGCCTTGCTAACTGCCTCATAGGTGCAAAGTCCCTTGTAAGTATTTACTCCCTCAAGCAAAGCCTCATCGCTTAAAGAAGCCTCCTTAAAGCCTTTATTTGCTATCTTAAGCCCATAAGCTAGAGTAGTATCAGTTAAGGCTATGGTAGAGGTTTTCGCCACACAACCAGGCATATTTGCCACGCAGTAGTGCAAAATCCCATCAAGCTCATATATAGGCTCATCGTGAGTAGTGGCTCTTGAAGTGCCAAAGCAACCTCCTTGGTCTATGGCTACATCAACCAAGATAGACGCTTTTTTCATATAAGCTAAGTCCTCCTTATTTATCACCTTAGGTGCCTTTGCGCCCGGGATTAACACTGCACCTATGACAACATCAGCACTTTCAAGCAAAGTTAGCAAATTTGCCTTTGAGCTATAATAAGTATGCACTCTCATATTAAAAATTTGATCTATATAGGCAAGCCTTTGAGTGTTTATATCCAAAATGCTTACATCAGCACCCACTCCAAGAGCTATTTGTGCGGCATTTATGCCTACAACTCCACCTCCTACTATCACAACCCTGCCCTTTTCTACGCCCGGAATTCCGCTTAAAAGCACCCCACTTCCACCATAAGTTTTTTGACTATATTTAGCAGCCTCAAGCACGGATAATCGCCCTGCTATCATAGACATAGGTGCAAGGCAAGGTAAGGCAGAACCAACCTTTATAGTCTCATAAGCAATAGATGAAATTTTCTTATCAAGTAGCATTTTCGTAAGCTTTTCATTAGCAGCTAAATGTAAGTAAGTATAAAGAATTTGCCCCTCTTTAAAATACTCATATTCTTGCTCCAAAGGCTCTTTTACTTTAATAATCATATCGCTTTTATCAAAAAGCTCTTTTTTGCCAACAATCTTAGCGCCATTTTTCTCATAATCAGCATCTAAAAAGCCTATGGCTTCCCCTGCTCCTTGCTCTATATAAACGGCATGTCCAGCGTCTATATATTCTTTTACATTACTAGGCGTTAAGCCAACTCTATATTCGTGTGTTTTTATCTCTTTAACACAACCTATATTCATCTCTTCTCCTTTTTAAGTAAAAATTCCATTGTAAAATACTATTAAAATCACA
>CALVAF010000154.1 GCA_944325475.1 uncultured Helicobacter sp. | reverse complement strand
AATCAAAACCCCAATGCAGCTCTCTGTCATGGGATGTGCAGTCAATGCACTAGGGGAAGCCAAGCATGCCGATGTCGCTATTGCTTTTGGAAGTGGCGATGGACTAATCATTAAAAGAGGAGAAATTATTGGTAAATACAAAGAATCAGAACTCATTGATGTGTTTATCAAAGAAGTCTTGCAAACCGAACAAGAAATAATCCAAAAACAGAATCTGGGGGCATAGGGTTTGTTTTTAATGCAAATTCTAAGTTTTAATAGCAAAGATTCAAGCAAGAATTTATAATCAATTACCCAGTAAGCCTTAGCATTGGTAATTGGAGTGTTTAGCTCTTGCTTACCGACTTTAATCGTTGTTGCTGTGCTATCTGGAGTAATGGTGGCATAAAATTGTCTTACACCAAATTAACCATCAAAACCAGACCCATTTTAAAAATTAAAATTGATACAAATTAGAAGACTCAAATCTAAAAGAAAAGGAATCTATCTTAAGAATCTCTACAACAAACAAAGCTTTTATTTTAAAATAAACTTTGATTCTTTTCATCAAGACTTATGGAATTAAGATTACTAAATATTGCATAAACTCCCCTAGAGTTTGACTATCCACACCATAACACCTTAAATAAGAACAATAAAGACTAAATGAATGTCTAATCTTCCTCCTCTTCCTTATTTTCCCCAATCAAAGCCCTAAAAGAATTTGAAGACAACAGCTCATTAATTCACCTTTGCAAATCTTTTTTGCTTTACAATAAAGGACTACTATCCCATCAATCCTCATTTAATGCTAAGACACCTGCTAAAGCCAAATTTACTTGTGGAATGCAGTTTGAGTGATTGCAAGTTTCAAAGCTATTTCTTTACTTCATCATCACTTAAGAGTAATGGAGTTTATTTCTCATGGATAGGAATCTACTAGGCAGTTTCTTAGCGGAGTTAATCAATCAAGAATTGAGAATCTTTTTATTTTTGCTATGCTTAGTAAGAATAAGTAGGGGTGAGTGCTATCCTACCTCACAATTAATAGGGTTAATGAGGCAGGATTTAAGAGTGTATATGGGATAGTTAAGTAAGAGGCAAAGCCTCTTAGCTTATTTTAGATTAGAAGCTGTATTTTGCCTCTACCCTAAATCTGTTTCTATCTTGGTCATATTTTGAAGTACCAGTTGTCGTCATATCATAACTATTATTTAAGAAAGCATAGTAGGAAGATAGAGTGAGTTGTTTGCTGTGTTTCCAGCTAATTGTTGGAGTGATTTCTGTAAATTCTACCTTTCTAATACCATTAGGATTCAAAGCATTGTTATTTCTTGAAGAAATATCATTTTCACCCCAAACAAATTCTAACCCCACTTTTAATCTGTCATCAATAAAGCCATAATCAACACCAGCATAGAAGATATTTACTTCTTGTTCAGTGCCAAACCCTTGAACTCCATAACCTCTAAGGACAGAAGTTGAAATACCTGTTCCTGCATTTTTCCACCAGATTTTACCTTTTCTGCTTACATTTTTACCTTCATCTTCAAGCGATACAGCTGTACCATCTGTAAAGTTTGTGATGTAACCTAAAGTAATATTTAAGGGAAGTTGGAAGTCGTTTCTAAAGTCAGCGCCTGCTTCAATTACAAACATATCATTGGTTTCAACAATATTCGCTTTATTATTTCCAGTTACTGCAGGACCATAGAATAAGTTATCAGCAAATATAGAATCACTACCATTATTCAATGTTGCATAAGTGTATTGGAGTTTCGCTCTTAAGAGGCTGCCTCTCCATGAAAGCTCACCAAATATTAAAGCATCTACAGCATCATCAATATAAAATCCCCAAAGCTGACCGCCAAATCTACCATAGTCAGTGTCAATTCCATAGATACCTGCCAGAGTATAAAATTGTTTATCAACAGAACTTGTATTTTGGTTAGTAGTTACAGCATCCACTCCATATGCCCCAACATCTGTTTGATTAATTGACCAAGAATCAAATGCTGCAGCTACTAGAGTGAGATTTGGAACATCGCTATTTAATGCTAAGATACCTGTCCCTCTATCACCATCATAAGCATTGGTAATTGGAGTGTTTAGCTCTTGCTTACCGATTTTAATCGTTGTCGCTGTGTTATCTGGAGTAATGGTTGCATAAAATTGTCTTACACCAAATCGACCATCAGAACCAGATCCAAGACCTGTCCCTGTAAATCCACCCGGTGCTGTTCCATCATTTAAGCCTTTACCATGATTTACATTTTGGTATGTCTGATACCATACACCAAGGTTTAAAGCAATGTTATTAACTACTGGGGTTTTGAAGTCTGCTACTGCTCTCCATTGATGTTGGGCATTACTTCCATTTGGAGCACCTGTGCTACCACCATTATCATATCTATCATCATTGTATCGGTATCTTAAATAACCACTAACATCAATTCCTCTGATTGCCTCTTCAAGAGGTTGAGCAAAACCCGCAGTAGATAATGCACCTAGTGCCATACTAGCAGCAAGACTTAATTTTAAAATTTTCATTTTAATCTCCTTAAGATTGAATTTCGAAATTGCAATCTAGTTATACAAATTTCGCACACAAACAAAAGGTAAAGATTTAGTAATGCTTTTGTTTGAAGTTAGAGTTTGTATAATAGATTTCGGCTTAAAGTTTAAGAGCTAAACTCATAAGCTAGTTGGGATTTTAACATATTTATGTTTCAAATACAAGAATTTACGCAAGAAAGCTCTGAAAATGGGGGAGATTATGGCAAAAGTGATGTGAAAAATAAAGGAGATGTGACAAAAGTGATAGGAAAATAATTGAGGGCATTTCAAGCCTATAAATTACCATAACTTGCAAAGTCAGTTTTGCAATAAAATCACAGAAATTTCTACTGCAAGGTTTCAATGATGGTAAGCAAAAAGTCATAGGGCTTTATATAGCCTACAAAATCCTTGAGTAAGAATCATAATAGGAATAGAAAGAAATTGGAATAAACAGAAACATTGATTCTAAATTCCCACCAACACTATGCATTCCCATAATGGAACAATAAACTAATGTTGCTTGTGATTTTTACATCTTTTAAAATCTTTAAATTTAAAGAAGTGGATAATCCCCACTTGGCTTACCAAAACAAAAAAATAATGCCTAGCTCTTTTAAGCCCACCATCATTCAATTTCTAAAAGGCATCTTCTTTTAAAATTAATTTCAAGCTTTATTGGTTTTTATAAACTCTATTACAAAAGATTTGTATTTGGGTATTAAAAATTCCAATTTTATGCTTTTTGTTAAATTTGTATGAGATTACAAAAACTTTAAATTTGAGTATTTATATTTTTATAAATTTTTAACTTTCATGAGAAAAAGATTGTCAATCCGCAAACCCCATGCCCTATAAAACATGATTTTTTAAACAAACTAAAAATGTAATTACACACAATAAAAGGATAAAATTAAAATAAAATTCTGTATTGTATTCCAGTTTTTGTATTGTCTTGGTCAATCTTATTATTCTCTCTTTGGAAATAGAGCAGAATATTTCTAAATGGAGAGTATTCCAAGCCATAATTCCAAGTCCGCTCATTCACAACATTATGATTTTGAATCACCGACTGCATTAGCACCAAATTTGGCAGTCCAATATTCTTGATTTTATGTTCTATACCATACTTTTCACCCCATTGCAATGTCTGGGAATCTCGCATAAATCCACCTATCAAAAACACCGAAGAGTTTTGATATTCCAAAATTGGGAAACTAAGATTCACATCTCCACCTATGTTTTGACTCTCCTGCGTGACATAAGAATCAAGATTTATCTTAAAATCCGCCTTTGGAATATAAGTCTCTATCAAGCTATCAAGCCGTTGGCTAAAAATTGGTGAAACTTCCTTTAGCGCAGAATTAAAAACGCTGTTACTAAGGCTAAAGGGGTCCCACTTATTCTCTTTATTAATCAGATTTTTGACCTCTTCCTTTTCCCCAAAGAATGATTGTTTGTAGTATTTTGGAATATTTTTCTTAATAACTGGTAGCGGAATCCCAAGCATATTGCCAATTTTCTTGTAGCGGATAAAAGGATTTTGGGGATTAATTTCTTTTTGCAAATATTTAGAAATCTCTGTTTCCTCCACCCCAAAAAGCATCAAACTGCAACAAGCAAAAATCCACCCAACCCGTCTCAAAATTTCAAACTCTCTATTTTAGCAATAAACCTATTTAAAATATCTTTATGCGCCTCCACTTCTAGCCTCACACCCTCGCTTAAAAACTCTTTTTTAAAAATTTTCACTTCCCTCTTTTTAGCGAGATACTCCACTTGCGCTAACAATGCAAAAGGAATAAACATATTCTCTTTGGATTGTGGAATATAGGCTTTGAGGAGATTTTGTATCTGCGCTTTTAAAATTACCTCTTTTGCTCCTTGTGTGTAAGCTCGCACAAGCCCACCACTCCCAAGCAATGTCCCTCCAAAATACCGCACACTAAGTAATGCACACTCTACCAAGCCATAGCCTCTTAACACTTTAAGCGTTGGCATTCCTGAAGTCCCCTTTGGCTCACCATCATCGCTAAAAGATTCAACTATTTGAGAGTGAGAGTTAAAAAACCGACTAGCATTGACAAAATGCACGGCTTTAGGGTGCTGCTCTTTTGCCTTCTTAAGAAATTCCTCATAAATCCTAATTGGAATCACAAAAGAAAGAAACTGCGAACCCTTCACTTCAAGAGTGTTTTCCACAACCTCAGTGGGGTAATACAAATCCACTATTTCCCTCTTTTGAGATTTCCACTTGAGAATTGTATGATTTTCTCTGGAATCTCATCTAACCCCACTACCTCGCATACTGCACCCCTTGCAATAGCTTGTTTAGGCATACCAAATACCACACAGCTACTTTCATCTTGTGCGATTGTATAAGCTCCATTATCATAAAGCTCCTTAATCCCAATACTGCCATCATCACCCATTCCAGTCATAATAATCGCCAACGCATTTTTACCTGCAACATTATTCACACTACGAAACATCACATCAACACTTGGCTTGTGTCGTGAAATCCTCTCACCATCAATACTTTTAGCAAAATAATCACTTGCAACTTTTTCCAAAAGCAAATGTTTGCCACCGGGTGCAAGATAAACACAAGAATTTCGCAAATGGATTTTGTCATTCACCTCAAAAACCTTAATAGACGAAATACGATTCAAGCGATTGGCAAAAGAAGTCGAAAAACCCTCTGGAATATGCTGCGTAATAACAATAGGTGGCAAATTTGTAGGAAGCATTTGAATAATCTTTGTGATTGCTTCCACTCCACCTGTGCTAGCCCCAATAGCAATGAGTTTGCGCCCCTCACTTTTACAAGGATTAGATTTTAAAATCAAATCGGGGTGATATTTCTCATTAGGATTATCCATATCAATCCTTTATCTTAATAAAAGTATTCTGTCCTAATCTCTCAACTTTAGGTGCCAATCCCAAAATGCTTTCAGAATGCCCCAAATAAAGTGTCCCACCGACTTTTAAGTGACTAAAAAGCTGTTGGAGAATCTTTTCTTGGTCACTCACCTTAAAATAAATCAAAACATTGCGACAGAAAATAATATCAAATTCATTTTTCCCAAAAGGATAGGTTTTAGAATACAAATTATGCTGTTTGAAACTAATGATGCTTTTCAAACTTGGTTTGGCTTCCATATAAACTTCTCTCTGGCTTTTTTGAGTGATATTAAAAAAATCTTTAAGTTCTAGCCATGTAGGAAGTGGATTTAAAGAGGTATCTACGATATATTGACCTTTTTTGGCAAATTCTAAAACTGAAGTATCAATGTCTGTGGCTAACAAACTTACAGGAGTGTTAGAGTGATAAACTTCTTTAGCATAAAGCAAAGTTGCTGCAATAGAATAAGGCTCCTCTCCAGTGGAGCTTGCCGAACAATAGACTTTAATAGACTCACTTTCTTTGAGGCGGTGGGGCAAGATTCGATTAACCATATCCAAAAAATGAAACCCTTCACGGAAAAAATCTGTTTTATTAGTGGTAAAGCTATTAATAAATTCTTGCTTGAATCGTCCAGCTTTTAGCTGTGTGAAAAAATCATCAAAGTTTTCAATCCCCAAATCCCGCACTAACTTATCAAGACGATTTTTAATGGTAGAATCTTTATTGCTTGGCAAGTGAATCCCTGCAATTTCATAAATCAAATCTCGTGCTTTATTAATTTCATTATCGCTAATCATTACTTCCTTGTTCCTTTTTATAATTTTCTTTCCACTCCCTAATACTTAGAGTATCCACCACCTGCCCTATGGCATTATATTGTTTGTAATAATCCCTCACAAAGGCAAACACTTCTACCTTTAAGGGCATAAAATACCCCTTAGCATCCCTACAAGCATAATCCGAAAGAAACTCTAGCGCATCAGCTTTATTTAAATACACTCTGATAAGCTTTTCATAAGCTTTTAAATAATTTTCTATTAATTTTAAAATGCAATTCTCATTGACACTTAATGCCACAGTATCAAAATCTCCACTATACTCCAAAACCCCAGAGCTAAAGAGAATATCAAGATGGATTAACCCCTCACAATAATAAGGCAAAACCTCATTTTCCTTTTTCCATGCTATTAGCCCAACAGCTCTTGCAATCGTATTCCACACAATCTCTTTTAAAAGTGGCTGATTCTTAGCGGTAAAATAGTAAGCTAACCCACCCATTGTTGCTTTAAATTCCTCAATATTTTTAAATTGTCCGCTTTGATTCATGTGCAATTCACTATCCAAACTTACCCACAAAATATGCCCAAACTCATGTCCGATAGTCGTAATCTCATAGGCTTTATACCAATCTTTTTTGCGGAAATAAAGCATTTCGCGATTGAAGTCCAAAAACTCCTTAGGGAAAGTCTTGCGACTTAAAAGCATGAAAGGCTTAGCACACGATAGCTCCCACACTCTATCTGGGAAATAAAAGATTTTCTTGCCATATTTTGCACTCACGCTCTCATCATTTGGCACCACCTGCGCACTAAATAAGCCATTTAACTCCGCACCATAAAATAACAAGGGCTGTCCGCCATAGCTTTGGGTTTTTGCCAGTGATTCTTGCACGCAAAAATCAATTTCCTTTTTGTGTGGTGTTTGTGGCATTTTTGCTGTGTAACTGCGATAAAATTCTATAAAGCTTTCTTTGCTAACCTTAGAATCATCATTCCAACTCAGATTTAACAAATCTCTACCCTCATAAATTCGGGCAATCCGCAAATCCCATTCTGGTGCCACTGCCTTTCTGTAATGGTCTTCATAGTATTCTAGAGGATGTCCTATCTGCAAGGGCGTTGTAATAGCCATCCAAGCCCTATCTACTGCACGCCATGATTCCAAAAGCTTTGTGACATCTTTTTGCATCATGGCATTTTGGAGGGATTGCAAATAGCTAAGATACTGGGCTTTTTGCTCTAGCTTAGGGCAGACTTCTGGGGTCAATTCCAACGCTAAAAGCACTGATTCAAAAACGCTTCTAAATCGCTCAAAATCTACTTTAAAAAACTCTGCATACGCCATGGCTTGATATTTGCCATTTTCAAAAACTGGGATAGAATAACTTCTATCACTCACTTCGCCTTCTTGCGTGACTTCTTGACTACTCTTTAGCACCTCAAGTATGCTAGGCAAATCATTATGGAATTTTTGACTTAAATCTTTATTAATTCCCCAAATGAGCTGCTTTTGCCAATTTGCAAAAAAGCCATTAAAAACCAAGCCAATTCTATGAATACCAGCTAGCAATTCCCGCAAAAAAGGCGTTAAAAGCTCTTTATTGGTGACAAACTCTAAAAGTCTCTCATGCTTTTGTTTATAAAAATCCTCTGTGATTTGTAACATCAAAGTCCGAATCTCTAAAGCCTCCGCCTCTAAAACTCCAAGCTTATTGAAGACATTTAGCAAAGAAGATTCCTTTAATGCCACCACCCTATCCACAAGAGCTAACAAAACCTCTGCATTAGCAGGAAGTCTCATCAAAACTGGTTCCAAAAAACTTGGAATGCCATTTTGAATTTCCTCATACAAGCCATTAACTTTTTTGTTTTCTGCCTCCAAATAAGCATAAAGTGTGGCAATGTCTGCGAGGATTTTATTCTCCACTTTGTTCCTTTTTATAATTCTTGATAACTTCATAAGCAGCATTGATTTTTTGAAGTTTTTTGGTACAGGTTTGGATAATAGATTCTTCTAATCCTTTGTGGTGCAAAATATCAGGATGATACTCACGCACAAGGGATTTGTAGGCTTTTTTGATACTCTCCATATCCGCATCTTCAGCCACACCCAAAGTCGCACATGCCTCTTTATAATCCTGCTGTGCTAAATCTTTGGAATAGAATCCCACAAACGCATCATACAACGCATTAAAATCATCATTTTCAATCTCTAAATACGCCGCAACATCTAAAATCACCTCACGCTCATTTTCACTTAAAATCCCATCAGCATACGCAAGGCTTAGTAAATACTCCACAAGTTTCAAGCGGCTTTTATACTGCCCTTTAGTGAGTTCTGCATAAGCTAGAGTGAGGTTTTCAACACTCTCTGTGGTGTTTTGAAAAATAGAATGCAAAATCTCCAAAATCTCTTGCTTTT
>CALVAF010000153.1 GCA_944325475.1 uncultured Helicobacter sp. | reverse complement strand
CATGCCACAAGCGATGTCTAGGGCTTTGCCTTTTTTAGCTAGGGCGATGTTTTGTTTTAAAAGTTCTAGGGGATTATCTGGAATTGGGCTATTTTGGTGACGCAAATCCCATTTTTCTTTATCGCTAATCATCAAATCGCTTTAAGATGCTTGGGTAAGAATCAATGCGTCTATCACGCAAGAAGGGCCAGATTCTACGCACTTTCTCACTATGTTTTTTATCCCATTCTAAATACAAGATTTCCTCATTTTCTATACTTCCAAGCGCTAAAAGCTCGCCTTGTGCGCCAAAGGCGAAGCTAGAACCCCAAAAACGTATGCCCTCCAAAACCCCGCTTTTATCCTTCTCAAACCCTACACGATTAATTGCCACCACAGGAATCCCATTTGCCACTGCATGCCCTCTTTGCACGGCTATCCATGCTTCTCTTTGTCGGTCTTTTTCGTCTTTTGAATCAGTATCAAACCAGCCAATGGCAGTGGGATAAATCAAAATTTCTGCACCTTTTAAAGCCATGATTCTAGCCGCTTCTGGATACCATTGATCCCAACAAATCAAGATTCCCAGTTTCCCAAGACTAGTAGGGATTGGCGTAAATCCTAAATCACCGGGCGTGAAGTAGAATTTCTCATAAAATCCGGGGTCATCGGGGATATGCATTTTGCGGTATTTACCGGCAATTTCGCCATTGCTTTCAAACACAACAGCAGTATTGTGATAAAGCCCACTAGCACGTCTCTCAAAAAGTGAGGTGACAAGGACAATTTTGTGTTTCTTGGCTAACTCGCTAAAATACTCACAATCTTCTTGAAAACTCAAGGCATAATCAAAAAAATCCACATTTTCGCTTTGACAAAAATATTCTGTCGTGTGTAGCTCCTGAAGTAGCACTAGATTCGCTCCATTTTGTGCCGCTTCTTTAATCATTTTTGCAGTCGCTTGTAGGGTTGTGGGTTTAGTGCTTTGGAAAGCTTGCTGAATGAGTGCGATTTTAACCTTTTGCATTAATAGTCCTCATCGCTCTCATAATCGCTATCGCTATTGTCGTAATCATCCTCATCATAATTATATCTATGGCTATCTTCATAATGTGAATCATAGTCACTATATTCTTCTTCGAATTCCTCACATTCGTCTTCATAGGCTTTTATTGAGATTTGCATGATCGCTCCTTTTTTAAAATTATAGAAACCGCCTCACTAGCAAGACGTAATCCAAAACTTCCTGTAACACCACTAAAACTTCCTAAAGGTTTGCAATGGGGTGGTTCTGGGCTAAAAACAGCAAGAAAATCTCCTTTGAAGCCTTGTTTTTTTAGCCCTTCACGGAATTTTCTAGCAAATTTATCTCCATAAGTTTTCCAAATACTAGCGCTTTTTATCTGTGATGGGTCAAGTTTCTTAGCACCTCCTGTGGAAGAGAGCAACAAGGGCATATTTGCATTTTTAGGGTGATTAGCAATAGTGAGGGCTAGGGCAATTTTTGCTTCAATATCATCAATGGCATCAATGACAATATCAAAGGGGCTAAAATCAAAGCCTTGCAGAAATTCTTGTGTGATTTTTGTTTGTATGGATTCTATGCCTTGGTATTTTTGGGCTAGGACTTTGACTTTTTTCTCCCCTAAACCCTCAAAAGAACCAATTTGTCGATTTTGATTCGTTACATCAAAGCTATCATAATCAATAATACAGATTCTGCCAATTCCTGTGCGGTAGAGACAATCAAGCGCAAATCCTCCAACGCCACCCACGCCAAGAATCAAAACGCTTGATTTTTGGAGTTTTTCAAAGCCGTCTTCTTTGAAAAGCAAAAGAGTTCGAGTGAAACGATTAGTCATTGTGTGATCCATTGTTGCAGAGATTGCAGGCGCTCTCTTGCAGTGAAATCAAGAGTGATAGGCGTGATAGAGACATAGTTATTCCTTATGGCATTAAAATCAGAAGTTTCATTTGGGGTGCGCTCCTCCCAATTAAGCGGATGCAGCCCTAGCCAGTAGTATTCCTCACCGCGTGGATTTCTGTGTAAATGCGCATCATTCCCATAAAGTCTGATTCCAAGCTCTGTGATTTTAATCCCTCTGCATTCCTTTTTTGGAATCTGTGGGATATTGACATTTAAAAATTCCCTTTTTTGTAGAGGGAAGCCTTTATCAAGGACTTTTTTAGCAAGATTATAAATCATCTCTTTAGCGAGTGAAAAGTCAAATCCAAAATAATTTTTATCTTGCAAAACTTGTGAAATGGCAATGGAAGGAATATCGTGCAAAACGCCCTCCATAGCGGCACTTACGGTGCCAGAGTAGCTGACATCTTCGCCCATATTAGAGCCGATGTTGATTCCACTCACAATCAAATCTGGCTTCAATCCCTCCTCATAAAGCGCATGAAGTGAGAGGTAAATGCAGTCTGTTGGGCTTCCATCATCAAGTTTGTAAAAATCATCATCAATCTTGATAAATCGCAAAGGACGTGTTAGTGTCATTCCATGCCCACAAGCGGACTTTTCACCCGCAGGAGCAACAATTAGAATATGTCCTAGAGGCGCTAGGGCTTCTTTGAGTGCTAAAAGCCCGGGAGATTGGTAGCCATCATCATTGGTAATCAAGATTCTTTTCATACTTATCCTTAAAAAGTAAAATATTTTTCTAAGAGGATTTTTAGGGCTTGGTTGGTTTTAGGGCTTAGGTGTTGGAGTTGGGCTAGTAACGATTCTTGGAGCTTTTTGGCTTCTTTTTTGGCTGCTTCTAATCCTAAAAGATTCACATAGCTGTTTTTTCCTAAATCATTTTGTGTGGTTTTACCTGCTTCTTTGGAGCTTTGTGTGGTATCAATGATGTCATCGCGAATTTGAAAAAATAGCCCCAAATCCAAGCCGATTTTATAGAGATTTTTGCAAGTGCTTTGATTGCATTTAGCAATCACTCCACCCATTTGGAGTGCGGCTGCAATGAGCTTTGCGGTTTTATTTAAGTGAATTGTGCGTAAATCTTCTAGTGGCAGGGTTTGATTTTCAAAATAACAATCTAGGGCTTGCCCTAAAACCATGCCATAAATCCCACCATTGTAGCTTAGAATTTCCACAAGTTTGCTTTTGATTTTAGGTTTGAGCTTGGATTTTGCAATGCAATAAAAGCTGTGCGTGTTTAGCCCATCACCCACTAGAATCGCTCCACATTCATCATATTTGCAGTGTAAAGTTGGCACACCTCTGCGTAAATTTGCATTATCCATTGCAGGCAAATCATCGTGGATTAGTGAATAAGTGTGTAGGATTTCTAGAGCGAGTGCGGGCATAAAGGCTTTTTTGGCGAGTTTTGGTTGGTTAGCACAAACAATGCTTAAAAGTAATTTGGGGCGAAATCGCTTCCCACCGCTTCCTACCATCTCCCAAAGGGCTTTTTCATAGTAGGGGTGGAAGCTTGGAATTTTGGGTGCTTGTGCGATGAGGTAGGATTCAAATTCGCTAAAAAGGGAATGGAGTTTCTTCGTCATTTTCTACCTTTTGCGTATTGACTTCTATGAAAAATTGAAAGTTATTGCGAGAAATCAGCCATTTTTGCCGCTCATTGACATAATCACCTAGGAATCTGATGATAGAATCATAGTTTTGTGGAACTTCTTTTTGGTTGATTCTTAGGACTTTATCCCCAACTTTTAGCTTATCAAAGCCATTTTTAGCGGTGGGTAAAACCTCTGTAATTGTAAAATTATTAGAGATTTCTATCCCCACTCTCCCAAAAAAATCCTCCTTTAAAAGCATACCACCACGTCTTTTATCCACGCGCACTGAGACATTTTCCACCACTCCATTACGCTCTAATCTAACAGGAATGGTAGAGCCTTCTTCTAAATCCAAAACAACGCGGTTAAAATGGCTGACATTGGGAATTGCCTCGCCATTAATCATTAGAATAATATCGCCATATTTAAAAGGATTATTTTCAAAAAAAGGATCGATAAGACTTACTTCCACCCTATCTTTTGGGTTTTGAAAAACCCGAATACCAATATCGCCATAATAAATGGGATTATTCACAAATCTATCCAAATATTTTTTTTCTAAAAAGCGATTCTTGCCAACGCCAATTCCGTAGTTGTGTTCGCAAATGGTATTAATAAGGCTGTTTTGGAAGGTTGGTGTGTTTAGCGTGGCAAAATCAATAGGGCTTTGCATACGCGTGGCAATCTTGCCACTAACATTGTTAGAAGGGGTAATGCTAGCAATCTCATCTTCTAAGATGCCATTGTCAATTTCTCTTAGAGAAATAGGGGTAAGAGGAGTTTTTGATTCTAAAAGATACATTCCTACAAAGGGGTCATGCTTGAGGATTTTATAGCCTTTTGGGGTGGCATTTGGTGAGTAAAAGAATAACACACTTTTTGCAGGAAGATTTGCGTTGTTTTGTAGTGGTTTAATGGCGATTCCATAGCTTTGTCCGATTTTTTCCATAGAGAGAGCGGCTTTTGCCTCACAAGCACTAAAATCATAGGCAAAAAGTGAGCTACCCACCAAAGAGAGACTGCTAATCAAAAGCAAAAATTTTTGTTTCATACATTTAACCTTTGAAAGGGAAATTTCCGAGATTACCAAGCATTCCTATTGCCATATTTTTTTTGTTAGATTCCACGCTTTTATATACATCATTAATCGCACTCATAAGTAGAATTTGTAAAGATTCCTTATCTTCTAGCAGTGAATCATCAAAGCTAATATCGATAATCTCACCCTCGCCATTAGCGCTTACTCTAACTAGCCCCCCACCGCTTTTGGCGCTAAAGGTAAGGTTTTTGTTCTCTTCTTGTGCGTTTTTGAAGTTTTCTTGCAAACTCTCTAGCGTTTTTGCCAAGTCTTCTGGATTAAACATCTTTTAATTCCTTTTTAATTTGAATGATTTTGTTGTTTTCATCAACTAAGATAACCTTTGGTTCGTAGTTTTGCAGCTCTTCTTTAGAAAATTGTGCGTATGCCATAATGATGATTTTATCGCCAATTTGTGCTTTTCTAGCAGCTGCACCATTGAGGCAAATATCGCCACTTTTGCCTTCAATAACATAGGTTGAAAACCGCTCACCATTATTGATATTTACAATATCCACTTTCTGTCCCTCTAAAAGTCCAGCAGCCTCCATAAGCGCAATATCAATAGTGATAGACCCAACATAGTTAAGATTCGCATCGCTCACTCTAGCGCGATGAATCTTGCTATAAAGCATTGTAAAATCCAAAACTATTCCTTAAAAGTTTTCTGAAAAATTTTTGGTATTTTAGCACATTTTATGGAGTTTTTAAAAGATCCTTGATGATTTTTAGTGGTTTCTTTTATTCTAACTCTAACCATTGTTTGTAAAGTGGTAATTGGTGGGTAATGCTAAAGGTTTTGGCTTGAGAGAGGAGATTTTCTTTTGTGAAAAAATGAGGGTTTTCTAAAGCCCATAAAATTGCTTCTGTCATTGTTTTTTTGTCCTTTAGGGGTGTGGTGATTCCGCATTTTCCGATTTTAAAATTTTGTATTTTTTGGGTGCATTGTAAAATCATCTCTGGTGCACAATCTGTGGTAATGACTGGAATCCCTAAAGCAAGAGATTCCACTAAGACATTAGGGAAGCCCTCGTGATTAGACCCAAAAAGGAAGAAATCTGCAAGGCTAAGGGGTGCATAAGGGTTGGTAGTTGCCCCTAGAAGCTCGATGTGATTGGTGAGATTAAGGGCGTTAATCTGTGCTTGCAAGGTAGATTTTAAAGCCCCTTTGCCAATAATAAATAAAAAGATATTTTGCCCTCTAAGCGTTTCTAGAGCATCAATTAATAGAGCATGATTCTTGCTGCTATCAAGTCTGCCAATACTCACAAAAATCCTCTTGCCCTCTTGCTTTTTACTTAAGATTTTTTCTTTTAGTGGGGTGGATTCTTGACTTAGATTTTGGATTTTTTGGAGGTCAAAGCAGTTTTTAAGTAGGGTGGCTTTGGAGTTTGGAATTTGAAAATTAGTGATTAAATCATACAGATTTTGGGGGGAGTTTGCTGAAATTTTGTCGGCTTTTTTGTAGAGGGTTTTGATAAGGAAGCGGTTGATTTTGGATTGCAAATCC
>CALVAF010000152.1 GCA_944325475.1 uncultured Helicobacter sp. | reverse complement strand
GTGAATCTTGATAAAAGCTATCGGGAGTGGCGTTAATAATCCCCATAATTCTCGTTTTAAAATCTCTTTTTTGCCAATGTTCCTCCAAACTCTCTGCGATTTTTTTTAGCCCAAAAGGCTGCATTTTTAGCTTCCTAAGCAACGCCTTACCTTGCGCTTTAGTAAGCATTAAGATTCCATTATAAGTTTCTTGAGTGTATAAAATCGCCTCTTTGGGTAATGCAAAATCCCCTCCGCAAGCCAAAGCCTCTTGCTTTAGAATCTGAGTAGCTGGTGTCTTTAAGCCATAGACATAAAAACAATGGGTTTGTGTTTTGTCTTTTAAGATTCCAAAACCCGCCTCCTCACAGCCTAGCCCTCTTAACTCACGCAAGGGATTATTCAAGGCTTTAACAAAAACTTCCATTTTATCTTCTCCATTTTGCCTCTTCACTTCCTAAACCCTAATATTTTCATGCATTTTTTGCTTCTTTTTATCCAAAACCATCAAAAGTAACACCAAAAAAATATAATGTGCCTTCTCATAATGCCCAGCCCAAAACAACGCCTCTTCAAACAGCTTTATCTCTTTTAGATTAAAGTTCAAACCCTCCTTAATGCAATCCAAATATAGACTTTGAATCTCTACCTTAAGCTGCGTTGGGCTGAGGTTAAATTCCTTTGATTTTTCCTTCAAAAAAAGATAGATTTCATTTAAAGAGAGTGTGCGAATCGCCAAAGAAAAAGGCGGTAATTTTTCTTTTTTTAACTGATTAATTATCGGCATACGAGAACGAATCGTAGGAAGAAGCTGGGATTTCATTTTTGCAAAAAGGATAAAGAAAACTTGGTTTGGTGGCTCCTCTAAGATTTTTAGCAAAGCATTTTGCGCATAAATATTAAAAGAATTTGCCGCAATCAAAACCAGTTTATCGCCATTAGAAGCAATATAACTCTCATCAATGATTTCTCTTGCAATCTCAATACTTAGTTCCTCCACACAAAAAAGCCGACAATTTTGGGGATTCTCACTCTCATAGCGTTCCTTTGCAACTATAATAGGCTGATTGGTAAGCAAAATATGAGACTGCATTTTACTCCAATGTGATTTGTCCAAACAAAGCTGCTTCAATTGTCAAATTAAAGATTCGATACATTTGCATTAGCTTAATATCTACTAGCGGGTCAGTGGATTGCAATGTGAAGCTATTTTGCAGTTCAGTATCAAAAATCCACAAAAAACAATCCTCATGACTCAAGGCGAGCTTTGCCCTTAATGCGTCATTTTTACCAACATACCAAAAAAAATAGCCTTGAGGGAAAATATTATTCAAATAATCACCAATCAAAAGCACTTCTGAATCATCTTTTTGACTTCTATCAATCTGCGGAAAAAGCGAGCTAATACTCATAATTGGGACATAGGGGCGATTGTTGGCTTTATTAATCGAAAAAATTGCATAATGCGCAAACCACTCCCTCTCTCTATCTGTCACCAAAATCAAGCTCTCTCCACCAAAGATTCTCTGCAACACTCGCTTCATTAGCGGAATCCACTCAAATTTCCGCTCTTCAAGCCAAATAGGACGACTTACATCTCGCCTTAGAATCTGGGTAGTCCAACTCACAATGTCTTGCATTATTTTTCTAACTGATACACGCTATGCAAAGTTCTAATGGCTAATTCTGCATATTTTAGACGAATCACCATTGAAATTTTAATCTCACTGGTGCTAATCATCATAATATTGATATTATCTTCTGCTAAAGCTTGAAACGCTCTTGCTGCCACCCCACTATGAGATTTCATACCCACACCCACAATAGAAACTTTTGCAATATCTGAATCATAATCAATACTCTCCACACTACCTTCAAATGCTTTTAAAACGCGTTTGGTGCTTTCTAGCTCCACTTCAGGAATCGTAAAATCCAAATCCGTCTTGCCATCTCTACCAATAGTCTGCACAATCATATCCACATTGATATTTGCCTCACTCAACGCCCCAAAAATCTCCGCTGCAATTCCGGGTCTATCCTCTACATCACAAATACTCACTCTTGCTTGATTCTTATCTAATGCGATTCCACTAACAATTGGGTGTTCCATAATTTCTTCTTCCTTTGTAATTAATGTGCCTTCATTATAATTAAAACTGCTTCTTGTGACAAGATTGACATTGAGTTTCTTTGCCATTTCCACCGAGCGATTTAACAAAACCTTAGCCCCCATTGAAGCAAGCTCTAGCATTTCATCATAGCTGATTTTGTCAATCTTTTTTGCTTTAGGCTCTATCCTAGGGTCTGTGGTATAAACTCCATCCACATCAGTATAAATCTCACACAAATCCGCCTCTAATGCCCCCGCAAGCGCTACTGCAGAGAGGTCGCTCCCACCCCTGCCTAACGTGGTAACCTCGCCTTTTTCTGTGATTCCTTGGAATCCAGCCACTACAACAATATAATCTTTAGCCAACAAATCATTCAAACGCATCGTGTCAATCTCTTCAATTCTTGCTTTAGTGTGGGAAGTATCAGTAATAATTCCTGCTGCCCTGCCACTTAGAGAAATCGCCTTATAACCCATTTCTTCTAGGGCAATTGCCAACAACGCACTAGTGATTCTCTCACCCGCACTTAGCACCATATCCACTTCACGTTCTTTTGGAAGTCTTGAAAAAAACTTCGTATAGCCTAGCAATTTATCCGTCTCTCCACTCATCGCAGAAACCACCACCACAAGACTATTGCCCCCTTTTTTTGATTCTGCTACACGTCTAGCAACATTTTGGATTCTCTCACAATCCCCAACACTCGTGCCTCCGTATTTTTGAACGACCAACATTACAAATACCCCTTTTTCCTAAAATATTCTAAAACCTGCCG
The DNA here is from genome assembly GCA_944325475.1 of uncultured Helicobacter sp. GTDB lineage: Bacteria > Campylobacterota > Campylobacteria > Campylobacterales > Helicobacteraceae > Helicobacter_D. The sequence continues at coordinate 6,549 of CALVAF010000152.1, read as the reverse complement.
ATAAACCGGACGTTTAAAATAAGTAATATGCTTAAACAAATCCTCAAATGTTACAAATTTATACTCATCAAACTCTGGCTCTTCTGTGTTAATATCAATAATCCCATTTTCTCTTAAGCGCACCAAAAAATACTTTTGAATCTGCCCATCATAAGGATACATTCGTTTCACAACAGAAGGGGGGAAATCATAGCTAATCCACTCGGGATATTCTGCGACAATATCCACTTTGTCCGTCCCTATCTCCTCTTTAAGCTCACGAAACAAAGCCTCTTTGGGTGTTTCTGATTTGTCAATTCCGCCTTGTGGGAATTGCCACGCATTTTTGATGTCCGTGCGACTTGCAATAAATACCTCGCAAGTCAATGGATATTTTGGAGAAAGTATGATAGCAGCAACATTGGGTCGATAAGTTTTGATTTCTTTTCTCACCAAATAACTCCTATAAAAATATTTCTAGAATAATAATTGAATTGTTTTTAAAGACTTTTTAAATGCAGTAGAGATTAAGTCAAAATTTTATAAAATTCTCCCAAAGTTTAACTTTATAGCTTTATGCAATCTTAAACTTTATTTTTTTAAGGAAGGATTTTGGAGACAAAAAAGCTACCCAACAAAAACAAACAAGACAAATACCAAAAAATGCTTGCTATTGCCTATCGGCTTTTTTTGAAATACGGCTATGAGAAAACAAGCCTGCAGATGATTATCAAAAAAACTGGCGGTTCTTTAGCAACAATTTATAAGCTTTTTGGCAACAAAAGGAATCTGTTTCAAAAAGCTATCGAACAAGAAAATAGCAAGTTTTTTAATTCTTTGGAAGAATATTTCAGACAGGTGCAACAATCTGAGCTTTGTTTGCAAGACTTTCTCATCTCCATTGGCAAAAAACTGCTTAATGAGATTTTAGCACCCGAAGCCATTGCACTAAACCGACTCATTTTCATCGAAGGCTATCATGATTCAGAATTACTGCAAACCTTTCAAGTCTCTTGTATTGATAAGACACTTTTTTGTTTTTCAAAATGCCTTGAAATCTACACTAAAAGGGAGCAAATTCATATTCAAAATTTACAAGAAGATGCAAAATTCTATCTTGACCTTACCATTAGTCCTTACCTGCTGCACTCACTTTTAGATTCTAATTACATTCTCCCAAATAATGAAGAAACCGAAAGAATCGCAAGAAAAGCAGCCCATATTTTTTTACTTTATTTACAACACAACAAGGAGTCATTATGAATAACATCGACGACCTACTTTTAGGACATTTACAAAATTTAGCAGGCATTGAAATCACTCTAGAAGAGCTAGAATCAACCAAAGAAAACCTCAACGAAATCGTGCATTTTGTTGAAAATATCAACAAACTTGATTTAGAGGAAATTCCAGCTTCTTTTAATACCATTAATTCCAAGCTGCCCATGCGTGAAGACATTGTAGAAATCAAGCCTGAAATTGCTTCAGACATTCTCAAACACGCACCAAAAGCTGAAGAAAATTTCTTTATCGTTCCAAAGATTATTGAATGATGCAGAGCATTTCACTTGATAAAATCAAAATTGAAGAATCATGGAAAAATGCCCTTAAAGAGGAGTTTTTAAAGCCTTATTTTTTAGAGATTAAACGCCATTATCTCGCCGCCAAAAATGCAGGAAAAATCCTCTATCCTCCTAGCAATCTCCTTTTCAATGCCTTTAATCTCACTCCCTTTACTTCCCTAAAAGTCGTGCTTTTAGGACAAGACCCTTACCATAATCCCAATCAAGCTATGGGTTTGTCTTTTAGTGTCCCACAAGGAATCCCACTACCACCCTCTTTAAAAAATATTTATCAAGAGTTGTATGCGGATTTGGGAATTCCACCAAGTAGGAATGGGGATTTAACCAAATGGGCAAAACAAGGCGTATTGCTACTCAATAGCGTTTTAAGCGTAGAGGAAAACAAACCTGCCTCCCATCAAAATTTTGGGTGGCAGACTTTCACAGATAGCGTTATTAGCACAATTTCTACACAAAAAGAAGGTATTGTATTTTTACTATGGGGGAATTATGCTAGAGCTAAAAAACACCTTATTGATTCTAAAAAGCACTTTATCCTTGAAGCTGCACACCCCTCACCTCTAGCACGTGGAGCATTTTTTGGCTGCAAACATTTCTCCAAAACCAACACCATTTTGCAATCCCTCCACAAAATTCCCATTGACTGGCAGCTTTAATTCTAACAGTTTTATTCCCAAACTTTAAAATTATTTACCGACTTCCTCTGCTTCTGTAGCTTTTAATCCTTCTTTATCCTCCATTTTCCCTCCGCCCTCAATATGTCTTATGCTTTGTGATTCTTCATTGATATTTAAAATCTCTAAAATCTTTTGATTGCTTTTAGTGATTGCCTTAAACTCTACCCTACGCGAGAGTTCCGCACTCTCAAGCGGCTTTGCAAAAGACAGCCCATTGGCACGCAAAACGCTAATAAGCCACTCTTTTTCTTTAGCAATTTGGCTATTATTAAAGCAATATTTCAAAACTTCCAAAGCCCTTGCTTGTGAGAGTTCTGCATTTCCTAGATACCTATCTTCTAAGCTTTTTGCTTTTTTCCACTCTTTTGAAGTATGCCCCTCAATACGAATCTCCTGAATATCTTCTTTGTATTGAGGCTGACTTAAAATTTTAATATAACGCGGGAAAAAATCATCTAAAATCTCTTTAAATCGCAATTTCACTTCCTTTTCCCCTTGGTCAAACAAAATATCAGGCTCTCTAAAACGCACCGTGTTATCTGCATCAATCTCTGCATTCCACTTCCCCAAATCCCTAGAAAACTCCACTACCAAGTCCCTATAAAGCTCACTTTGTAAATCCTTATGCGTTTTAGCAACATCACTCATTTGTTTGTTTAATTCCAAAAGTTCGGCATTTTGAATCGCAAGCTCCTTTTGCGTTTTGCTAATCACCACCATATAGCCAACGGCAACTAGCAGAAATATCATCATCACTCCTGCCATCATATCAGAAATACTAATCCACTCGCTTCCCCTATTAAAATCACTCGCCATTAGTTCCTAGCCCCCATAAGCTCCCTAACTCGTCTCAAAAACCATTCATAATCCTGCCTAAATCCCAAAGTAATATTAGAGAGCGCTCCATCTAAATCCCCCAAAGACTTGCAGAGGTTTTCATTAAGACTTGTTGTTTTAGAGAGTGAAGAATCCACATTACTTTGAATAATTTTCAAAATCATTTCAATTTCTTTGCGGTTATTTTCTAAAGCAACATAATTTCCCTCCAAAGCCTCTCCCAAATTCTTTTGTAACTGATTAAATTCACTCAAAAGTTCTGTGCTAACATTTTTTGGAATCTCCAAGCTTTGCTGCGTTAAAGTTGATAACATTCCCAAATAATGCTCTGCCATTTCTTGTAACACACCTTTGATTTTAGACTCTAAAGCGCCATATTGTGCAATAACCTTCTGCGAATGCGTATCCAAATGCCCACTAGAAAACTCCAATAGTTCCTTAGATAGCCCCTCAATAGTAGCCAAAACCTGCTTACTTGCGGAGCTAAAACTCACTACAATCTCGCCTAAACCTTTTTGGAAATTCTGTTGCATTCCTTGATGGCTTTGCAAGGTTTCTGTATAACTTTTTTGTAAAGTTTCTAGGCTATTTTGGGAAAGCTTGGAGAGTTGATTTTGATAGGCACTTGAAGAATTTTTGAGATACGCTCCAAGTGTGTCGATGGCATTTTTATACGATTCCCCAAAGCTAGCACGCATTTGACCTTGCAATTCCTCATAATGCTTATACACATTTTGTGACACTACTTGGAGATTCTCATTTAAATCCTCCAAATTTTGCTGCATTAGCTTGTGAATATCCTCTGATTTAGCCTGATTGTAGATAAGCAGTTTATCCACACTTTGGGAAAGCCCTTGTGCGGTTTTAGAGAAATTATCCCTTAAACTTTGAGAAGTAGAAACTAACGATTCTTCGATATTTTGTGTGCTTTTACTAAGCGAGTTAGCCGTGTCATTTAGCATAGAATCAAGGCTTTTTGAAACCACCAACATCGAATCTTCAATCTCTTTAGAAATCCCTTTGAATATATCTTTAGATTCTTCAAAATTCTCCTCCAAAGTCTTAGTTGTCCGCCCAAGCAAAGAATCAAAATTCAAAACCGCATTAGCAATGTGCTGCTCTAGCGTATCAGCATTTTTTACCAAGCTTTCCTTTGCCTCATTCCCCATTTGCTCTAAACTTTCACTGGTATTTTTAAGAATCCGCTCTAAGTTTTGCATATGCCAGCTTAAAGCCTCATTGCCTTTTTGAATCTGCCCTTCAAGCAATAACAAAGACTGCTTTTGTGCCTCTTCTAAGCCCTCCAAAGTCTCTTCAAAACTCCCCTTAACTCTTTGTAAATTCCCTTCAATACCCTCTTTAACGCCCCTTAGCATTTCTAGATTCTGCTGACTTAGCTCTGCATTACTACTTTGGATATTTTCCAAACACCCCTGTGTGGCATTTTGAATCTCTGCTAAAAACTGCGCTAATTTTTCTTTATTTTGCTTAAGATACTCTTGCGTAAAATCTCCAAAATTCCGCTGAAAATTACTGAGATTCCCACTTAAAGTCAAATAATCCTCTTGCAAAACTTGCAGATTTTGCGTTAGCATTCCTTCAGTAGTGTCCCTATGCTCTTGCATACTAGTTTGCAAGAATCCACGCACTTCCTGTAACTTTTGCTTTGTTAAATCCATTGCTTGCAAATGTAATTCTTGCATAACCTGCGTTAAGCTATTCACTGATTCTAGGGCATTTTGCGCATTTTGGTGCATCCCTTCAAACCCTAAAAGCATCTGTGAAAGCTTTTGGTTTTCAATCCTTGAAGCCTCAATGCTGTGTGCTAGGGCATTATAAACCTCCAAAACCTCACTATTACGTTTTGCCACTATTTCTAAAACTTCTTTAGAATCTCTAAAAACTTCTAAAGTATCTTTAAGATTCCTATCTAAACCTTCAATATGGTTTTTATAATTTTCCTGCCACGCAATCATCTGAGAAACTGCTGTATTTAGTTCTTTAAAATTATCCCCAAACTGCTCAGTAATTTTTTGATTAAAATCCCTAATTACATTTTCTAAAGCCCCAATAAGCTCCTTAGAAGCTCCTTGTATGAGGTATTGCATCGCTTCTTTTAAAGTCTGATTAGTTGTCTCAAAATACTCCCAAATCTTCAAAAAATTCTGCTCTTGAATGGTGCGGTATTTTTCCTGAAATTCCTGTGCTTTGCGGTTTTGCTCTACAATTCCCTTTAAATGCTGGAGTTCATCAAGCCTAGAAACCTGCAACGAAAAATAATCCATCATATTTTCAAAATCACTCTTCACCGCCTTGCCCTTTTGGATAATGGCTAACAAAATCGCTAAAGACATTCCCAAAATCGAAGTGTAAAAGGCTGTCTTAAGCCCCTCTAACAAAAAAGGGACAGAATTTTCGATTTCATTAACATTAAAATCCTGCAACCCCATAAAAATCCCCATAAAAGTCCCCAAAACCCCAGTACTCATAATAATGGATTTAAAATCTCTATGCTTTTGCTTCCCATAGCTCAAAAAATCCCAAAGTGCAAGTCCTAGCATAATTATCGTAAAAATAACATTGACAAGGATATTCTCCATTTATTTACCCTTTTTTCTTTTTTTAATCTCAAATCGCTCATCGTCCTCTAGCCAATCGGGTTTTTGAATCTGACTGCCCTTGCGATTGACCATAAAAAGCACAAATCGAATCGCTAATAAAACCACCAAAAAGGTAATCACTGCTGAAATAATCGTCGCTAAATCATAACTTTCTTTAATCATTATTGCACCTGCTCCACTTGTATATCAACATTCACACGCTCAATGGAATTCAAAACCCCAATTAGCGCAATAAACTTCTCAAAATAGCTCTTTTGATCCCCCCTAAGTAAAATAGACGTTTCCTTAGGCATTTTTAAAAGTTTCTCTTTAATTTCCTCTAAGCTCGTGTGATTCTTATCTAAAAAATACTCCCCTTGTGCGTTAATCGTAATCTCCACGCTCTCTAGCTTCTCTTTTATCGTCTCTGCTCCTTGTGCTTTTGGAATCGCAATAGGAATCTTACCTTGAGCAATAAAAGTCGCACTTGTTAGCACAATCACCAGCAAAACCAACATAATATCAATAAAGGGAACAATATTAATTTGATCCATTCGCTTAGAATATTTCATCAATTATCCCCAAGAGATTCAAGCTCTTTTAGTGAATATTGCCCATTTTGCTTCTTTTCTTGCAAAATCTCCCAACGCGCAATTAAAACCTCGCTTTTCCTCACTAAAAGATTATAAAAAACAATCGAAGGAATCGCTACCAAAAGCCCTCCAGCAGTTGCCTGCAAAGCTAAGGCAAGCCCCGTCATAATGCTTGAAGTATCCACCATTCCAGACTGCCCAAGCTGCACAAAAGTCATAATAATTCCAAACACCGTCCCCAAAAGCCCAACATAAGGCGCATTAGAACCAATTGTTGCAA
>CALVAF010000151.1 GCA_944325475.1 uncultured Helicobacter sp. | reverse complement strand
GCCATCAAATAGCACCACTACACCTTCTTTTTTGGCTAATGATAGCAAACTTGCTGCCTTAAATGCAGCATTCACTCCGGCATTATCCCCATCATAGGCGATAATAACTTTAGGATTCCCTTTAGCAAGCAAGGGCAAATGCTCTTTTGTCAAGGCTGTTCCAAGTGTGGCAACGGCGTTAGTAAAGCCTGCTTGGTGCAGCATAATCACATCTAAATACCCTTCAGTTACAATCACTTCTTCTTTTTTATGAATCATATCCTTTGCCTGTTGGTATCCATAGAGAATTTGTGATTTGTTAAAAAGCTTGGTTTGTGGAGAGTTAATATATTTTGCGTGATGATCTCCTAAAGTGCGCCCCCCAAAACCCACAATTTTATTTTGGGGTGAGCGAATGGGGAAAATCAACCTTTGAGTAAGCCTTGCATAATACCGCTTCACTCCATTTTCACGATCCATGCCTAAAAGCCCGAGATTCAAAGCTTCTTGTAAATTGATAGAATGCCGCTGCAAATAGCCCATAATCTCATAATTCTGCCCCGCATACCCAAGCTCAAATTTCTGCTGGATAGGCAGTGTGATTCCACGCGATTGGATATAAGCCTCCACTTCTTTAGTTAATGAGTTTTGGTAATACTCCCGCATAAATTCCATGATCTTAGAAGAATCATCGCGAGGGAAATTTTCTTTTTCATAAGTTAGCGTGAAATTATAGAGTTGAGCTAGTCTCTCTATAGCTTCTTTGTAGTTTAGTTTTTCGTATTCCATAACAAAAGTAATGCTATCTCCGCTCGCCCCGCACCCAAAGCAATGATAAAATCCCTTAACTTGATTTGCAACAAAACTTGGCGTTTTCTCTTGGTGAAAAGGACAACAAGCCTTAAAAGTCGCCCCTGTCTTTTTTAACTCGATATAATGCGAAATCACTTCAATAATATCTAGCTGATTTTTTAATGCTTCAATACTTTGTGCTGCAATCACGATTCTATCCTATCCTTAAATCACCTATCTTATACTCACTTATATTGGTATCTTGATAACTTATTGCAAACTTTCCTTTAAAAAGGAGCGAATTTTACTAAACTTTCCTATAAATTCCTCTTAGAAGTTTTACTATAATAAAAAAGCAGCAGAATCATTTTATCCATCTTTGCTCTGCCTTTATAGAATCACTAGCCACCATAAAAATATAAAAGGTTTAAGGGTTATTTCATCATTCCTCATTTCCATAGCTTCATTAGACATGCACCATTTTTCATATCCCAAATTCCTTTACATATGGTATTCCTCCATGCTTACACTTTAAAGCATAGCCAAAATGAAATTTGCCCTTAAGGCAATTTTTTCCAGCAACCTTGCAATCTTTAATCCCTCTTTTTTATAGGTAAAAGCAAGATGGCAGAGATTAAAAGCGAAACTCCACTGATGTAAAATATAGTAATATAGCTTTGCAAATAGCTTGATAAAATATAAAAAATATAAGAAAAAAGTGCTTGAAAAAGCCCAAAGCAAAAGGTTAAAAAGCTTATACTATTTACAAAAGCAGACCTTTTTACTATCTCTAAAGCCATTAAATTTGTAAGCATGACATTTGACATGGTTCCAAAGCCCATTAAAAAAAACAGATAAATTTAAAAGATGTAGATTTGTAGTGCTTATAGCCAAAAAACAAGCATAAGCCTTTAGCAGTATTATAACTATATGCACAGATTTCACACTAAATTTTTGCGCCAAAATTCCAGCCAATAAAGAGCCAAATAAACAACCAAAGCCAAAAAAACTATATGAAGAACCAGCTAAAATGGTGTTAAAATCCAGCTCTCTTACCATATAATCAGCCCAAAAAATACTATGAGGCAAAAAACCTATGGAATTTAGTATATACGATACCAAAAGCAGTATGAAAAATAAGGACAAATCAAGCTTGATACTTTTTTCATCATTTTTCATCTTTGTTTTTTCCCTAAAAGCAAAAAGCGAAAAAACAAACAACACAAAGGAAAAAAATCCCATACTAAGCCAAGCTAAATTTATACTTATATGAGCCAAAAAAGGCAGACTAAAACCAGCCAAAAGCACACCAATACCAACACCTGCAAAGATAAAGCCACTTATGCTTTCTTTGTATTTGTCTTTTATATAAGGGAGAACTAGGGGCATAGAAAGAATTATCAGCGCAGAGCAGGCAAAACCGGCTATAAAACGCCAAATAAAAAGCCATAAAAATCCTATAAAATCCATAGCACAGACAAAAAAACTAAAAGAAGTGAGGAAAAAAGCAAGTTGCGCTATACTTTCTATACTTAAAAATCTTTTTAAAAAAGCTACAAAATAAGATCCAAAAATATAGCCAAACAAGACAGCTAAAGCTAAAGCTACACTTTCTTTTTCGCTTAATTTTTGCTCTAATATCAAAACCGGTATTAAAACCACATATCCATATCTAGCAATTCCATTTGATACTATGGTGGCAAAGAAAGAGGCTAAAACTCTAAGCAACATTAGCATTCCTTTTGGCTTATTTTAATGCTAGTTTATAGCATTTTTATTTTTTTCTTCTAAAATTTCTAAAAATATTTTTTAAATAAGAGAATTTTTATGCCCTTTGTTAATATTTGTATCACAAAAGCAAACAAAGGAGTTAATAGCAAGGAGTAACCAAGCTACTTGCTAAGATTTTTAACTTCAATAATTATCATAAGAGACAGGATAAACACTAGTTTTAATAAAAATCACTCTCTTTTAAATCCTTAATCTTTAAACAAAATAAACCCTAAAGTTAAATTTTGTCTCTAAGCCTAAAAGTTTAATCCATAATAATATTTAGCCTATTTAAGGGTATTTAACAAAGAATTCATAAAGTCAAAAATTACAAAAAATGCGTTTTATTCCCATAATATTTTAGGTTATTTTTAAATCCCCAATTATCAATTCCCCCCTAGAAGTTTTGCTATAATTAGCGCAAATTTTTACTTTTTTAAGGCTTGGCTTTGGATTTTTTAGAAAACATCGACTACCGCGACCCTCTTTTTGGAATTGTGATTCTCATTTTTTGCATTGGGCTTATTAGCCTTTTTGGGTATTATTGGAATTATATTATTAGCAAAAAACAGCACAAATCACTTTCTAAATTCATGGAGAATTTTGATTACATCGGCTTTGACAAAGAGATTAAAGAGTTTCTCGCCCTTAGCTCCAATCCCATTCCTTCCATTCTTTTTATGGCAAACATGTATCAAAAGGGTGCCAATTACGAAAAAGCTATCCGCCTCTATACCACCTTGCTAGATTACATCAAAAACCCCATTGACAAAATCCCACTTTTAGAATCACTTGGGAATATCTATTACAAAGCCGGCTTTCCCTTACGTGCTAAAGAAATTTATTTAGAAATCCTACACTATTATCCTCGCTCCCAAAATATCCTAAAAGCCCTCATTAAAATCTATGAGGATTTAAACCTCTACAAAGAGGCTCTAGAAGCCCTTGATTGTCTGGAAGAAATCGCAGGAAACACAGCCTTGCACCGCCATTATTTGCAAGCTAAAATCCTCATTACCCAAAAAGATGATAATAAAGACAAACTCAAAAAGATTCTATCGCTTCTTAAAAAAGAACCCAAACTCTCTCGAATCATTCTCCCCTTTTTAAAGGATTTCCACCCCGCCCTTTTTTGGGAAAACCTCCAAAGCCTTGATTCTCAAAGCATTTTAGAAATTTTAGATATTCTGTGGAATTGCGAGACTAGTGAGATTCCAACTACCCCCCTACAAAGCAAACTGCTTAATGATATTTTAGAGGCAAAAGGATTCTGCCCCACCACAAGTGGCAAAAAAGAAACTTTTGAACTTGAAGCACTAACCCTTTTAAACCAAGACAAAAACTACAAAGGCGATTTGAAATTCACCTACCACTGCACTTTTTGCAAGGCAAACACGCCGCTCCCCTTTGAAACCTGTCCTCATTGTGGCACACTCCTAAGCCTCAAAATCCTCACCTTTTTAAAGGAAAAGCAAGATGAAACGCATTACTCTTTTTTGTGATGGGTCCTCTTTGGGGAATCCGGGATATGGCGGTTGGTGCGGAATCTTGCGTTATAAAGACAAAGAAAAGATTCTCAAAGGTAGCGCTAAAAACGTCACCAATAACCAAATGGAACTCTCTGCTCTCATCTTTAGCCTACAAGCCCTCAAAGAACCTTGTGAAGTTTTAGTAGTGAGTGATTCTAAATATGTCCTAGATGGGCTTTCTAAATGGCTTTCTAACTGGATTACCAAGGATTTTAAAAAAGTTAAAAATTCAGAACTTTGGAAGCAATACCTAGAGGTTTCTAAAAGCCACAAAATTAGTGTAGAGTGGGTCAGAGGGCACAACGGACACAGAGAAAACGAAATTTGCGATAAAATTGCTAAAGAAGAAGCATTAAAACTCAAAAACCAAAAGGAAGAAAAGTGAATTTACAAGATTTTCAACAGCATTTAGGCTATTATTTTAACAATCAAAACCTGCTTAAAGAGGCGCTCACGCATAAAAGCGCGAAAAAATCAACCCATAATGAACGGCTAGAGTTTCTAGGCGATGCGGTTTTGGATTTGATTATTGGAGAGTTTTTGTATAAGAAATTCCCTCATTCTCCAGAGGGCGAACTCTCTAAAATGCGCGCCTCAATGGTCAATGAAAAAGCCTTTGCAAAAATTGCCAAGCATTTAAATATCGGTAAATTTCTCTACATTTCACATTCTGAAGAGCACAACAACGGCAGAGAAAAAGATTCCATTCTCTCTAATGCCTTTGAAGCAATTATTGGGGCAATCTATCTTGAAAGTGGGCTAGAAAAGGTGCAAGGCATTGTTTTAAAAATTTTAGATATTTTATACCCCAAAATTGACTTAAAAAACCTCTTTTATGACTATAAAACAAGCCTACAAGAACTCACACAAGCCCTCTTTGGAATCACACCAGAATATGTGGTGCTTGATTCTAAAGGACCTGACCATAATAAAGAATTTCTTATGGGTGTGTTTATCCAAAACAAAGAATATGCCCGCGCTAGTGGCAAAAGCAAAAAGGAAGCCCAGCAAAATTGCGCAAAAATCGCCCTTGAAATTTTAAAGGCTAAAAGATGAATACCTTTGGAGAAGCCCTTAAACTGACAACTTTTGGGGAAAGTCATGGTGTGGGAATTGGCGGGGTGCTTGATGGACTCCCTGCGGGTTTAGCTATCGATGAAAATTTTATCACTACAGAAATGCAAAGACGACAAGGCGGAAGGAATCTCTTCTCCACCCAAAGAAAAGAAGCCGATAAAGTCGAGATTCTAAGCGGGGTTTTTGAGGGCAAAACCACTGGCACTTCACTTGGATTTTTTATCCATAATTCTGCAAGCAAAAGCAGTGATTATAACAATATCAAAGACATTTTTCGCCCCGGACATGCTGATTTTACCTATTTTCACAAATATGGCATTCGAGATTACAGAGGTGGTGGGAGATCAAGCGCGAGAGAAAGTGCGGCAAGGGTGGCAGCAGGGGCGATTGCTAAAATGTTATTAAAAGAATTTGGAATCACACTAAGAAGCGGGATTTTTAGCATAGGAGAAATAGAATGCCAAGAAATCGATTTTAACTTTGCTAAAGAAAGTGAAATTTTTTCTCTTGATAAAAATACTGAGCAAGCCCAAAAAAAAGCGATTTTGGAAGCTAGAAACTCCCA
>CALVAF010000150.1 GCA_944325475.1 uncultured Helicobacter sp. | reverse complement strand
TTGGAAAAGGGACGTGTTGTGATTTTTGTCGCTGGGACGGGGAATCCATTCTTCACCACCGATACTGCTGCGACTTTAAGAGCTATTGAAATTGAAGCGGAGATGATTATCAAAGCCACAAAAGTTGATGGTGTTTATGATAAAGATCCTGCAAAATACGCCGATGCTATAATGCTAAAGCACCTTAGTTATGAGCAAGCGTTGCAAGATCATATTAAGGTTATGGATGATACTGCTATTGCTTTAGCAAAAGACAATGCGCTGCCTATTGTGGTGTGTAATATGTTTAAAAAAGGTAATCTTTTAGCAATTTTAAAGCAAGAAGAAAATGCTATTTATTCTAAAGTTTCAAATTAATTAAAGGATACAAATGAGAATAGAGCAAATCGCATCTAAAGCATTAGAAAAAGTAAATTTTGATAGATACTTGCTATCCAATATTATTTTTGCAAGAATTGATGAGCTAAGTCGAGGTGCGAAACCTTTGGTCAATAAAAATCCTAAAGTTGATAAACTTTCTGATATTGCATTACTAGAGGTAGCAGAGGGCAAAATAGGGCTAGAGAGAGTTGAGGAAATACAAGGCTAGCTGCAGTTTTTAGATTTGATTTAAGGTAAAAAGTGGAATTTCTCAAAAAAGTTGCTACCATTACAAGTCAGAAAAAGGCAATAGAATTGCTTTATAGCCTTTTGGAGATGACTTCAAATGTGGAGAGGGCAATTGCTTTTGCAATAGAAGCACACAAGAATCAAAAAAGACGTAGTGGTGAGCCTTATGTCGTGCATCCTTTGTTGGTTTCGTGCATTGTTGCTTATTTTGGTGGTGATGAAGTGATGGTCTGTGCGGCACTCTTGCATGATGTGGTGGAAGACACTGAATACACATTAGAGGAAGTAAGAAAGAGCTATGGTGATGATGTTGCCTCACTTGTTGATGGGCTGACAAAAATCGTTGCTATTAGGGCAGAGGAGTTACCTGCATCGCATTCTAATGAAAAGCTTGTGGTGGCAGCTTTGAGCTTCCGTAAAATGTTGATTACTTCGGTTAAAGATGTGCGGGTTTTGGTTGTCAAGCTTTGTGACAGACTGCATAATATGCTAACTCTTGAAGCTCTGTCTCCCAATAAACAACGTAGAATCTCTGAAGAAACATTGGTAGTTTATGCGCCCATTGCCCATAGACTTGGAATCTCGACACTAAAAAATGAGCTAGAGGATAGGAGTTTTTATTATATTTTTCCAGAGGAATACCGCAAAATTAAGGATTATTTTCTCAATCACAAACAAGCCATTCAATTAAAGTTGAATGCTTTTATGCAAAAGGTTAAAAAAAGCTTGATTCAAAGTGGGGTGCCAGAGGGCGATTTTGAACTGCAAAGTCGTGTGAAGCGGCATTATTCTATCTATCTTAAAATGCAACGTAAGGGTATTTCTATCGAGGAGGTGCTGGATTTATTGGCTATTAGGGTGATTGTGAAAAATGAGCTAGATTGCTACAAAGTGCTTGGAATTTTGCATTTGCAGTTTAAGCCTATTATGTCGCGTTTTAAGGATTATATTGCCTTGCCAAAAGAAAATGGCTATCGGACAATTCACAGCACACTTTTTGATGATTCAGCGATTTTTGAAGTGCAGATTCGCACTAAGGATATGCATCGCAGTGCAGAATATGGAATCGCCGCGCATTGGATTTACAAAACCGGTGGGAATAGCGGACCTAGCCTTGATTGGCTAAATAAATTGCAATTCCAAAATAATTCTGTTGAGGAGTTTTATGAGCTTGTTAAAAATGACCTTTATCGTGAAGATATTGTCGTATTTTCTCCTGATGGCGATAATTATTCCTTGCCTATAGGTGCCGTTGTCTTGGATTTTGCTTATGCGGTGCATACAGATATTGGAAATTGTGCTAAAGAAGCCTATGTTAATAACCAAAAAACCTCACTTTTAACAACCTTAAAAAGTGGCGATATTGTTAAAATTATTACTGCAAAAGAGATGATTCTGCGGTGTTCGTGGATGGATGCAGTGAAGACTTCTAGGGCAAAAAATCAAATCCGTATTAATTGTGCTTCTCGAATCAAAGAAATTGAGAGGAAAAGTGCGATTAATATTGTTGCAACGATTTTTGGTAAAGGTGCAGAAGAGATTGAGTGGTTTTCTAAAGAAAATGGGCTAGAAGAATCAATTTATAGAGCCACTACAGATATTGCTTTTTTAAAGGATATTAAAAATCGTATTAAAAATTATTATAAACAAAGAGTGGGGCTTTTGACACAAATTAAGATTCGAATCTTAAAGTTAAAAGAGTTGCATTTTGATAATCTTGTGATTCAAACTAATCACACAATTAATCAGGCGGTTTTTGATTATTGCTGCCATCCCAAATTTGGCGATGGAATTATTGCCTTTAAGAGTGGTTCTAAGGCGTTTGTGCATCACAAGCTTTGTGATAGGGCGTATTTGGAGATTCAAAAGGGTGTGAAAATGCTTTATGTTGATTGGCTTGGAGATAGACTGCAAACTTATAAGCTAATTGTGGCATTAGAGAATCAAAAAGGAGTTTTAGCAAATTTCTTGCAATTTTTGGCAAAATGCGATATTAATGTCTTAGGTGTGGAGCTTGGTTCGCAAAAAAGTACTTATGCCACCCATTGTGAAGTGCGGTTTGAATCGCATATTGGCGATGTTAAGGAGCTCAAGGCTGTGTTTGGCAATCATTATAAAATCATCGATGTTTATGCGCTTAAGGATGCGTATGCAAATTAAGGAGAGGAAATGAGTGTAGAATCACAGGTTAAAACCGCTTTAGAGGAAATCCAAAGAGGCACACAAGAGATTATCGGGTTAGAATACATAGAAAAGCTTGTGAGGGCGTATTTTCAAAGTGGTAAGACTTTTAAGGTAAAAGCTGGCTTTGACCCAACAGCACCAGATTTGCATCTAGGGCATACGGTGCTTTTGCAAAGGCTGGCTACTTTTCAAAAATATGGCGGAATCGTATCTTTTCTCATTGGCGATTTTACTGGAATGATTGGTGATCCATCAGGTAAAAGTGAGACGCGAAAGCCTCTAAGCAAAGAGCAGGTTTTAGTTAATGCAAAGACTTATGAAGAGCAGGTTTATAAGGTTTTGGATTCTTCTAAAATGGAGATCGTGTTTAATTCTAAATGGTTTGATAGTTTAGGAGCGCGAGGAATGATTGAGCTGGCTGCAAAATTTTCTGTGGCAAGAATGTTGGAGCGCGATGATTTTGAAAAACGTTTTAAGAATCAAAATCCCATCAGCATTGTAGAGTTTTTTTATCCCTTGTTGCAAGGGTATGATTCTGTGGCTTTGGATTGTGATATTGAGTGTGGGGGGATGGATCAGAAATTTAATTTGCTAATGGGAAGACATTTACAAAGGGCTTATGGTGCTTCAAAGGAGCAATCTGTGGTTATGGTGCCTCTTTTAGAGGGTTTAGATGGCGTCAATAAAATGAGTAAAAGTTTGGGGAATTATGTTGGAATCACGCAAGAGCCAAAGGAAATGTTTGGGCGTTTGCTTAGTATTTCAGATACGCTAATGTGGCGATATTATGAGCTTTTAAGCACCAAAAGCCTAGCAGAGATTGCAGCGCTAAAAAAAGGCGTGGAGAATGGGAACTTGCACCCAAAAATAGTCAAAGAAAATCTAGCTTTGGAGATTATTGCACGTTATTATGATATCCAAAGTGCCAATGAGGCAAAGGCTGAGTTTGACAGGGTTTTTAGTAAAGATGAAGCTCCAAGTGAGATGCCAACTTTTGAAAAAAAAGCGGGAATTTGGATTGCACAGCTAATGAGCGAATGTGGTTTGTGTGCGTCAAATTCCGAAGCGTTGCGGCTTATTAAGCAAGGTGGAGTGAAGATTAATGGGGAAAAACTCGAAGATTCTAAGTGGAATTTGCAAGCAGGTGAATATGTGATTCAAGCTGGGAAGCGAAAATTTGCACGTGCAATTATCAAATAAAAAGGGAATTTATGCCATATAAACTACAATTAAAGTCTTTAAAAATCGGAAAATACACGATTCCATTTCCCATTATTCAGGGTGGAATGGGAGTTGGGATTAGCTGGGATAACCTTGCGGGGAATGTTTCAAAATACGGAGCGCTTGGCGTGATTTCATGTGTGGGGAGCGGGTATTATAAAAAAAGTGCTTTTGTGCAGAAAGTCATCAAGCATCGTCCTTTTGATACGATTAATTTTTATTCCAAGGAATCGTTATTTGAAATTTTTAAAAATGCGCGTAAGATTTGTGGGGATAATCCGCTTGGGGCAAATGTTTTGTATGCGATTAATGAATATGGACGTGTGGTGCGTGATGCGTGTGAGGCAGGTGCTAATATGATTATTACGGGGGCTGGATTGCCTACAAATATGCCTGAATTTACAAGCAATTTTCCCAATGTAGCATTAATCCCTATTGTCTCTTCAGCAAAAGCTTTGAAGATTTTGTGTAAGCGTTGGGAGGGGCGATACAAGCGGATTCCTGATGCCGTAGTGGTGGAAGGACCACTTAGTGGAGGGCATCAAGGTGTGAGCTATGAGGATTGCTTTAAGCCTGAACATCAGTTAGAAAATATTGTGCCTGAAGTGTTGGAGGAGAGCAAAAAATGGGGAGAGATTCCAATTATTGCAGCAGGAGGAATCTGGGATAGGGGTGATATTGATAGAATCATGGCATTAGGCGCAAGTGGTGTGCAAATGGGGACACGATTCTTGGGGGCAGAAGAGTGCGATGCGGTTTATTATAGAGAGCTAATGCCAAGAGTAAAAAAAGAGGATATTGAGCTAATTAAATCCCCAGTGGGTTATCCTGCAAGAGCAGTTGTTACCGGTGTGATTAAAGAATTACGTGAGGGGAGAAAGCCTAAAATTGCTTGTATTAGTAATTGCGTTTCACCCTGCAATCATGGAGAGGAGGCAAAAAAAGTTGGCTATTGTATTGCTGATGGCTTAGGTGATGGGTATCTTGGGGATCCTGTTAATGGATTGTATTTTACCGGCGCAAATGGTTATAGAATCGAAAAAATCCAAAGTGTCAAAGAAATCCTTGATGAACTAACGCAATGCTAAGAATCATTTTTTTATTTTGCTGTTTTTGCAGCTTTGTTTTGGGGGGAGATTTAGAGATTCTCTCTATCAAGCAAACTGCCAATGGAATCACCCTAAACTTCAATCAAAAAATTGAAAAAAAAGACTTCAAAAGCTTTGTTTTAGAGGATAAAGAGGGGTTTCGTTATGTCTATGATGTGCCAGCAGTTCTTATGGGAAAGGCAAAGTTTTTGGAGTTTGAGGAGGGCATTAGCCTAAGAATTGCGCAAAATTCTGCTACTAAAGTGCGTTTGGTAATCCAAAGCCAAAAAAAGCTAGAAATTTCCTTAAATACTTCCCAAAAACAAGCTAATTTTGCTTTTCTTAAGACAAGTTCCATTCCACTATTATTTGGGAATGTCACTAAGCAAAATTCCTTGGAACAAGAAAGCAAAGTAATCGTGATTGACCCCGGGCATGGGGGCAAGGATTGTGGAGCTATTGGCGTGAATAAGACTTGTGAGAAAAGCATTGTGCTAAATATCGGTAAATATTTGCGGGATATTTTAAAAGAACGTGGGTATAAGGTTTATATGACACGGAGTAATGATGCGTTTGTGAAATTGCGTCAGCGTACAAGTTTTGCTAATGAAAAAAATGCGGATTTGTTTATTTCCATTCATGCTAATGCTACCGTGGATAATAAGGATTCGCTAGAGGGCATAGAGAGCTATTTCCTCTCCACAGCAAGGAGTGAAAAGGCAAAAAATGTCGCAGCATTAGAAAATAAAGATGATATTGAAACCATGAATTATTTCTCTAAGCAGTCTTTTTTAAATACCCTAAACACACAAAGAATTGTTGCTTCCAATCGTCTTGCTATTGACATACAATATGGAATGCTACAAGCTTTGCGGAAGGATTACAAGATTGTTGATGGCGGGGTTAGGGAAGGACCTTTTTGGGTGCTAGTAGGGGCTTTGATGCCTTCGGTTTTGCTAGAAGTTGGCTATATCACGCACCCAATAGAGGGTAAGCGACTAACACAGGCTAAATTCCAAAAAGATATTGCAAAAGGAATTGCTGATGGTATCGATAACTATTTTATTAAAAATCCATAAGAGGATGTAATGCGTAAGATTGTTTTGCAGCATACCCTTTTTTCATCATTATTTTTTATTTTGGCAGTTTTTACACTTTTGACATTGCTTTTAAGTGGTGTTGTGTGGGATTTTAGACAGATGTTTAGGCTTGTGACACAGCCTTATGGGGTGTATTATTGCATTGGGGTTGCGTTTTTGACTTGTGGTGTGATGGTGAGCGTTTTTCATATTGTTCGAATTTATTCTAGCCATTTGCCACGGTTTTATAGTGCTGTGATTCTAGTGGCTTTGTGCGCATTTGCCTTATTTTTATATTATGAGCTTTTTTTGTTGAAGCGGTTGTATTATGATATTTTTTCATTAGAAGATTCTTTGAAATTTACCAAAGAGGGCATTTTTGAGAAAGTTCCTTATCAAATTTATTTAGATTATGGTGTTTATTGTTTGCTTGTGGTTTTTCCTTTTGTGGTTTATTTTTTTAGATTGAGTTTTGACAAAAGCACGAAGCTTGGCAGAATCTTGCAGCTCACGCAGCCTAATTTGAATGTGATGATTGTCGCTTTGTTTGGGTTTGCGATTATGCCCTTTTTTAGAAGCGGGGTGCTTGGGTATGTGGATTTGGTGTTTATGGTAATAGGGTTAGTGATGATGGGATTCCTTTTTTGGAAGAGGCGGTATCTTATTGGTTCGTATGAATTTTTTAATTTATTGCTTTTGTGGATATTGTGTTTGGTAATGTTTTTTACTTCTCATTCTTTTGTTGATGGGGAATCATATTTTGAAGTGCGGAAGGCTTTTTATTATTTTGTGTTTTTTGGGTGGTGCAATGGCTGGATGATGAAGCTGACTACTAAAATCTCTGTTTAGGTTTGTTAGCAGTGAGATTGTTGAATCATTTATAATGCTCCCAAATTTCTTGTGTGTCATTATGCAAAAATATGACAAAGGGAAAATGATGAATCTGCTTTATAAAATTTTTAGTGTCAAAAGGGAGAAGTTGTCCCTTCTTAATCTTTACTAGCTTTATTTTTGTGCTTTTTGCAAGCTGTGCTATCTTTGCGTCCTTTGCGGGGTTTTTTTAAGATTAGAGGTTGGAGGGAGGAGCTAAAATGGCTCTTTTTAGGCGCTTTTGTGATGACTCTGTTTGCCTCTGTGCTTGCGATGTGGTTTAGCATGCGAGTGAAGCATAAAAATTGCTTCAATGTCATTTATTGCTTTTTTGCCCTCAATCTCTTGGGGTTCTGTGTTGCTATATTTCTCATTGGCTTTTATTTGGCTTTGCTGTGTGTTTTATATGGGGGTTGTTGGTGTTTAATCTCTTTTGTGATTTCTAGCGTGTGGAGTTTGCTTGCTGATGTGTTTAGGTGGGATTCTAGCAAGAGGCTTTTTGGCATTATTTCTGCTGGAGCGAGCTTTGGAAGTATCGCTGGAGAATCGCTAGTGAGATTGCTTGTTTCCTCTTCTTGGTAATACAAACTTGATTTTTCTCTATTGTGTTTTTGTGTGCTAGGGCTAAAATGGGCTTTGGTGCCAGAAGCATATAAACTTGTGGAGGATAGGCAGGATTTTGCATAGAGATTCCAAAAGCCTATTGGTTCTAAAAATCTTTTTGTCGGTTTTGCACTTATCTTGCATTCCAAATATCTTCTAGCTTTTCTTGTCTTCATCTTATTGCTTACAAGTGTCAGCACCTTTTTGTATATGGAGTAAGTTAATCATCAAGGCGCTTTTCCCAACGCGTCAGGCTTGCATACAAGTTTTTGCTAATATTGATTTTATCGTGCAAACCCTAAGCTTTGTCATACAGATTTTTTGCCATTAAGATTGCGGAGTGGGGGGTTTAAGTGGTTGCTCTTTGCTTGGTTTTGGCGTAGGTTTTATGATTCTTAGCTTTACCCATTTGATGTTTTTGCCCTTTGTGGTTGTGATGAGTTTGTGTAGAGTGGGGGTGAGTATGCGCTGGTGAATTCAGGTAGAAAAATGGTCTTTCTCCAGCTAGATTTAGATTCTAATGTGTATCGCAAGGGTAAGGCACTATCAGCACATTCAAAGGCGTGGTATTGAAGCTTGGCGTGGGGATTACACTTCTAGTGGCTTTTGTTTGTATGGGGGATTTTGGAGCTGTATCTTGGCAAGAAGTATGAAAAAAAGTATAAATGAAATTTAAAACTTAGGGGTGTTTGGGAGTGGGGGGAGTAAAAGTTGCTCCTCTTCCCCAAACTAAAGAGGAGCTAAACTTATAATAAAGAGTCAAAAATTCTTTGAGGAAAATTCCTCTAGCTAAAAAGCTATGATTAGCTTCTTGGCTAACCCACCCAAACAAAAATGGGCACCGCAATTATAGCACAGATTCTTTAGAATACAATGAGTTTAAGGCTATCTTATCTTAAAATTTAAATTTGTATTATGCAGGTTGTAAAATCTCACAAAAGATTCTACATACTCTCTTTTTAAGATTTTTAAAAAAGCATAATTTTAAATCCTTCTTTTGTATTCCATTTAAGATGTAATGACACTTTGTTTCTTGGCATCACTTAAGATAAACTTAGCATTCTTCCATTCCTTAAGATTAAGCTTCTAGAATCAAAGAATATTGGTGCGATTTTGACCTTTTAGAGACGATTATATGATGTTTCCTTTGAAGCTTTTCTGCCACAATTTCTCTGTAACCCTCCTTTTTAAACTATTCTCTTAAAACCCCCTCACTCCAAAGCGCATATTCACTATCATCACCACACAAAACAAACATAAAAACTATTTTTGAAAATCAATCTTCATGGCTAAATTATAGGCATGGAATTTTGTGTTTTGCCTAATGAAGAATGTGATTTGCTTAAGAGATAGATTTTTTTACAAAATAAATAAAACATAAGTATAACCTTTGTAGTATTTTAAATATTTCATGGGGCAGAAAGATTATACAAAGTGAGTTGGATACACATTGGATAAAAGTTGTGTCTTATCAAATTTTTTGTTTGATAAGATTGGTTTGATAAGGGGTTGTTAATCTAAAATAAATGACAATTCTTACCATTAAAAAAGATAATAAAACAAAAAATTTCAAAGAATTATATAAACTCTATTAATTCTTTAAATCTTTTGTTTGATATGTTTCTTTTATGCCTATTTTGTAGGGTGGCTACATTTGGGTTTTAGCTAGATTGAGGAAATTTTTGCAGTTTTAGGAGGCTTTTGTGAGGGCATTGTGGATTGCCTTTGCGCAACCCCACGCACTCGCCCATGCAAAAGCAAGATTATACCCGCCTCTATCTCCCACAATATCAAGCATTTCTCCAATAATATAGAGATTTTTAAACCGCTTAGATTCAAAACTTATGGGGCTAATTTCCTTGGCACTGATTCCTCCTCCACTCACTTCAGCATTGTCAAATCCATGCAAACTTGGGGAATCTAAAGTGAGGTTTTTGAGAGCATAGAGTGTTTGTTTGAGGGTTTTGGTGTTGGTGATTTGGAGTTTGAGATTTTGGGTTAAATGCAGGGCAAGCTTAGGGTGGAGCAGTCCGCTTAGAATCTCACTTGTGTTTTTGTTGGGATAGCGTTTAATGAGATTTAAAAGAGTGTTTTCAAGGGATTTTTCTGGAAAATTAGGGAGCAAATCTAGAATAATTTTTGGGCTCTTTGCTTGGTGGAGATAGCTTGAGGTATCCAAAACTCCAAAACCTGAAATTCCATAGCTTGTAAAAAGCACATCATTGTAAGTTTGATAAAGTATTATGGTGGAATCTTTTAAAGTGATTTTGGCTTTAATCTTAATTCCGCTTAAGCCTTGAAGTTTAAGAGAATTAATCTTTATTGGAACAAGTGAAGGGTAGGTGGGAAGAATCTTTAAATTAAGGGATTTAGCAAGGGTGAAGCCTTTGTTACTACCACCGAGTTTGGGAGCAGCTTCACTACCACAGGCTAGAATCACATGAGAAAAAGTATAGGAATCTTGGGTGCTTTGGAGGTAATAGGAATGGTCGGTTTTGCGAATACTAAGGATTTCCTCTTGGAGTTTTAAAGTGGTTTGGTTTAGCAAGGGTGTAAAGATTTCTAGCACGGATTTTGCACTATTAGAAGCAGGATAAACCTTGCCATTTTCTTTGGTTTCTAAAAACAGCCCTATACCCTCACAATAGTTTTTGAATGCGTTAAAATCAAAGTTTTTAAGAAGAGTTTGGATTTCTTTTGGAGTGAAGCTTGAACTCTGGTAATGTGAAAAATCTAGGTTTTGGTTGTGGATATTGCAGCGACCATTGCCGGTGGCTAGGAGTTTTTTACCGAGTGTTTTGTTTTTATCAAAAAGGTAAAGAGGGATTTCAAGTGAGGCAAGCAGAATTGCACAGAAGATTCCGCTTGCACCTGCGCCGATAATAGCGATTTTTGGGGTTATTGGAAGCTCCCATAAGACATGAGTTTTTGGAAACGTGCTTGGAGGTAGTTTGGGTTACTTTTGATTTCTTCTAGTGTATTTAAAAAATATTCTTTAATCGCATTTGCTGCACCTTCTTTATCTCTGTGTGCGCCGATTGTAGGTTCTTTGATGATAGAATCAATCAACCCGGCTTCTTTTAGCCCTTCGGGTGTGATTTTGAGGGCTTGGGTGGCATTTTCTATCTTGCTAGGGTCATTCCACAAAATTGCTGCACAGCCCTCTGGGGAAATCACACTGAAGATGGAATATTCCATCATTGCTAATCTATCTGCCACGCTGATAGCTAATGCACCGCCGCTTCCACCCTCACCAATGACAATAGAGATTGTGGGGATTCTAAGCTGACTAAACTCTTGGAGATTTTTTGCAATCGCTTCACTCTGTCCTCTTTCCTCCGCACCGATTCCGGGATAAGCACCGGGCGTATCGACAAACATTAAAAGTGGAATCCCAAATTTCTCTGCCATTTTTGCAGCACGCAATGCCTTTCTGTATCCCTCTGGATTTGGCATTCCAAAGTTTCTTTGAAGTTTGTTTTTAGTCCCTTTACCCTTTTCTTCACCGATAACCATAACTTTCTGCCCCTCGATTTTACCTAAAAAACAAACGATAGCTTGGTCATCGCTAAAGTGCCTATCGCCATGAATTTCCATAGAATCTTTTAAGAGTAAATGGATATAATCCATCGTATAAGGTCTATCAGGGTGTCTTGCAAGCTGGAGTTTTTGGTAATCAGAGAGGTGGGAATAGACTTTATCCAATTCGTTTTCTAGGTCTTTTTTGAGGATTTCTATTGCATGCACATCGTTTTTGAGCTGTGCCGTTGCGATATTTTCTTGCAAGGTTTTGATTTTAATTTCAAAGTCTAGATAAGTTGCCACTTGCTTTATACCCGCTTAAAGATGACGACGCCATTGGTCCCACCAAAGCCAAAGGAATTGCTCATAATAGCATTAATTTTTGCTTCTCTTGCAACATTTGGGATATAGTCTAAATCACAATCGGGGTCTTTTGTGGTTTGATTGATTGTTGGGGGCAAGATTCCTTTTTGCATTGCCATAATCGAAATGGCTGCCTCTAGTCCGCCAGCAGCACCCAAGCAATGTCCAATTTGCCCTTTTGTAGAGCTAACAGGTGGAATGGAGCCATTGAAGACTTTTTTGAGGGCTAAGGTTTCGTAATAGTCATTATATTTGGTGCTTGTCCCATGGGCATTAATGTAGTCAATCTGTGTGTT
>CALVAF010000149.1 GCA_944325475.1 uncultured Helicobacter sp. | reverse complement strand
AGTATCCATTTTGGGTGCCACAGGAATTGTAAAAGCCAAAACTACTGCTGCAATGGTCGCATGCACCCCGCAATTATGCACTGCAAGCCACAAACAAACGCCCAAAATCATATAAGGTGTAAGTGCTTTGACACCCATTTTATTTAACACGATTAAAACCACGATAATCCCAATAGCCACAGCCAACCAACTAAAGCTAATCCCGCTAGAGTAAAACAACGCAATCACAATAATCGCACCCAAATCATCAGCCACAGCTAAAGAGACTAAAAAGACCTTAACAGACACTGAAACTCTTTTGCCAAGGGCGGATAAAACCCCTAAAGCAAAGGCAATATCTGTCGCCATTGGAATCCCAAAACCATGTTCTGAAGGACTTCCTGCGTTTAAAGCAAAATAAATAATTCCCGGACCCACCATGCCACCTAAAGCCGCAATCACCGGCAAAGCCGCCCTCTTAAATCCAGCTAACTCACCAAAGAGCACTTCACGTTTAATCTCTAAGCCCACCACCAAAAAGAAAAAAGCCATTAAAACATCATTAATCCAATGCTCTAAACTCATTCCAATAAAAACGCCATTAACATCAAATCCCACCTTGCTTTTCCAAAGCGCCGCATATCCCTCTGCCAAAGGCGAGTTTGCCACAATCATCGCTAAAATAGCACAACAAAGCAACAAAACCCCAGCAAATGATTCACTCTGCGTGATTTTGCACAAACAAGCCATAAAACCTTTTTGTTTTTCTGCTTCCATTTATTCCCCTATAACTTCAACTAATCTTCCTTCACCCTCTGCATAAAAAATAAAACCATAAGTCGGCTTTTGCAAAATCTCCCTCACACTTCGCATATACTCTAGCACTTGCGTAGCATAAGATTCCCTTTGCTTTCCACTCTTATAATCCACAATAAAAGCTTCTTTTTCCCCGATAATTAGGAGGTCTAAGCGTTTTTGTCTGCCATTGGATAAAAAAGGAATTTCGCATTTTACCTTGCCTTTAGCCATAATTTCAATAAAACGAGAATTTTTTAGGATATTTTTGCAATGTTTAATGATATTTTGCAAACTCTCCTTATCTATCAAAAAGCCCATTTTATTGCATAAAATCTCCAAAATCACAGAATCATCTAATTTATTTTTTATTTTTTGTTCCATTACAAAATGTAAAGCCACTCCATAATAAATTCCCTCAATCTTGCCTTCCTCCATTTTTTTTTGTGCAATTTGCATTTGTTTTTGTATGCCTAAAAACTCTAAACTCATTTTGCTTTTAGCTTCCCAATAAAAGGCTTTTTCCTGCTTCTTTAAAGAATTTGATTTAAGGTCTGCTTCTAAATTAATCTCCTCTAATGCCTTTTTTAAATCCCCTTTTTGCAAGTCTTTTAACCCAAGAGCATCAAAACTCCCCTTGCTCTCCCCTTTTTCATTTTTAGCCAAAAGCATAATTTGCATCGTGCTTTTAGCCCGTGTCAAAGCCACATAAAGCTGATTTTTTAAATCCTTTTCCCTTAAAATCTCCTCTTTTAAGAGCGCTTCCATGTAGGCTTTATCTAGGCTTTTTCTCACATCGCTTTTGTGAGAAGACATTTTTTGGAACACTCTTTGGATTTCCACTCCATTTTCTCTAAACTCAAAAAATACGCTATTATAGCGATTTTTAGCTTTGTTATTATCGATAATTAAAACATGATTAAATTCTAAACCTTTAGATTTGTGAATTGTCATGATTCTAATCCCAAAAAACTCACTAGAGACAATATCTGCCTGTAATGATTCCACCTTCTCTAATAGCTCCTCAATGCTTGAAAAACCAAGCGCGTATTCCAAAAATTTCTTAGCACTCAAACTGGCGATTTTAAAATGCTGCATTACCTTTAACAAAACCTCAGCTGGAGGACTCTCTACAAATCCAAAATACGGCTCTAAGGATTCTTTTTCTAAGCCCAAAAGCATAAAAAATTCCTCGCAAAACTGCGGATTTTTAGAAATAAAATATTTCAAAGATTGAATCAAAGCCCGCACTTCATTATGAAAAACCAACTTTGCGCTTGTATCCATCACCACCCTAAAGCCTTCTGCCTGCAAAAACTCTGCGAGCTCCACAACAGAATCATTATCAAAAAGCAAAATTGCAATTTCCTCCTGCTTCGCCCCAAGATCCAAAAGCTCCCTTAGACATTGTGCCACCCCAATATAAGCTGATTCTACCGCCTCACTTTTAAAAACCCTTAGAAAGCCATCATTTTTGCTATTTGCAATCTGTGGGACAAAGCCATCAATTTTATTGCTAAATACCTCATTGACAAATTCTACGAGATTTTTTGCACTCCGATAGTTTTTTTGCAAATTCTCCTGTTTCATTCCCTCTGCGGCAATTCTAAAGAGATTGGGATTCCCACCTCTAAAACGATAAATAGATTGCTTAATATCCCCCACATAAAAAAAGCTTCGTAAAAACTCCTTAGCCCCCTTGCCACTTTTAACCTCATCAATCATAGGCTTTAGAATCTCATATTGCAAAATACTTGTGTCTTGAAACTCATCAATCAAAATATGACTAATAGCGCTATCAAGCCTAAAATATAAGAAATCCTTATCAAAGCTCTGTTTTAACAATAGTTCATAAACTTTTGAAGTCACAGCATTGAAGCTCAAAGTGTTACTTTGTTTGTAATATTCCTCTTTTGCTTTAAGGTAAATTTCAAAAATCTCATAGAGTTCCCCAAGATATTGCGATTCCTCTTCTAAAAACACCTTTAAAACTGACTCTTTTAATCCCCTAAAATCTTCTTTGTTAAAGGGAATCGACTTAAATCCCCTATATTCTTGCAAAACCTCTTTTGTCAGCCAAGTTTTGCCCCTTTGGAGTAGCAAATCAAAATCACTAAAATCCATCACCCCAGAAGCTTCTCCTTTTGCATTCTTATAGGTTTGCTGAAGCCTATACGCATACTCCATTGCCTGTGTCTTGTAGCCTTTAGGTGATTTATAAATAAATAAATTTTTATCAAGCATTTCTTTAAAAGAATCCAACAAAAAACAAAGTGATAGAATACTTTTAATATTCGTTCTTTTTTGGGCGCAAAAAGCCACAATTTTATTAAAAATCTCCTCATTTAAGGATTCCAAAAAAATCTCGGTAATGACCTCAAGATTCTCATTTTGAATATCAAAATCATTTTCCACCCCCACATACCAACAAAAATTTTTTAAGATTCGCTGAAAGAATGAATCAATCGTTGTGATTTTCAAATCCTCTTTCAAAAAATTATGATAAACTTGTGTAATTTTCTCCTCAATAGCCCCCATCAATTCCGAATCATCTTTTATATTAAGAAACTCAAGTTTTTTAATATATTCTCTATCATTTTTCCTTTGGTAAATTTCCCAAATGCCTTTAACAATACGCTCTTCCATTTCTTTTGCAGCTTTTTTGGTGAAGGTTAAAGTCAGAATCTCTGAAGGTTTAGCCCCCAAAAAAAGCAATTCTAAATAACGCGAAACAAGACGATAAGTTTTCCCACTCCCCGCACTTGCATTAAGGCACAATAAAGCATTCTCCATTGTTTTTCCTTAAAATTTTATGGCATTATAACATTAATTTAAGAATCTAAAAAGTTGATTGACATATACTAAAGTTTTATTATATAATACGCTAAAAGTTTATATGTTTTATTATTTTTTAAGGATAGCAAATGTCAAAAAGTCTGTATGAAACACTTGAGATTTCCCCTAATGCGACAAGTGAAGAGATTAAAAAGGCGTATCGGCGTCTAGCACGAAAATACCACCCTGATATCAACAAAGAAAAGGATGCTGAAGAAAAGTTTAAAGAAATCAATGCCGCCTATGAAATCCTAAGTGATGAGAAAAAACGCAAACAATACGACCAATTTGGCGATTCAATGTTTGGTGGGCAAAATTTCCATGATTTTGCCCGCGGGCAAGGGAATGTCAATTTAGATGATATTTTGAGTCAAATCTTTGGTGAGGGGGGATTTGGACAAGGTGCAGGTAGTTTTGCGAATTTTGGAGGATTTAGCAATTTTGGTGGATTTGGAGGATTTCACCAAAGAAGCCAACCAAATCTTGATATTAACGCACAAATTACCATTCCCTTTAGCACTTCAATTTGGGGGGGCAAACACAATGTAAGTTTGCAGAATCAAAACTTTGATATTAAAATTCCAGCTGGAATCAAAAATGGCGAAACCATAAGACTAAGGGGTAAAGGCAACACGATAGGGAATCAAAGTGGCGATGCACTACTAAAAGTCTCTGTTGCTCCCCACCCAGACTATTCCCAAGAAGGCGATAACCTTACCAAAAAATTTGATTTACCACTAAAAACTGCACTTTTTGGAGGGAAAGTTGAAATTGAGACATTATATAAGCCTATTACCCTAAAAATTCCAAAAAACACCAAAAACAACCAGCGATTCCGCGTCAAAGAACTTGGAGCTTACAACCGCAAAAGTAAGAGTTATGGGGATTTGTATTTAGAAGCCAATGTGATTTTACCCGATGTTGATTTACTCCCCAAAGAGCTTGTAGAATCTTTTGAAAAATATCTATAAGGAGCAAAAATGTATAGTTATGATGAGCCTGTTTATCTCATTAGCGTAGTAGCAAAAATCCTCTCAATCCACCCTCAAACCCTCCGACAATACGAACGTGAGGGCTTGATAGAACCCGACAGAACCGATGGTAAAATGCGACTTTATTCCCAAAGGGACATTGATAAAATCAAAACGATTTTACGTCTTACGCGCGATTTGGGAGTAAATCTAGCAGGAGTGGATATTATTTTACGCCTTAAAGATAGACTTGATGAGCAAGATAAAGAAATTGAAGAGCTACAAATCCACCTCGAAAAACTCAAAAGCAACCAACCCAACAAATCAGTTATTAAAAAGCAAAGCTCTTATGAGGTGATTATTTTTAAGGAGTGAGCAAAATAATTACAGGAATAATCACACCCCATAATCTTTATAAAAAGATGTTTCAAAGCAAAGTATCTTGGAAATTTTAAATCCAAAATATAGAAACTTTTATGTGAGCTTCGCATTTTCTTTGTTCCATAAAAACACAACCAATAAAATTGCATTTAAAAATCAAACGCTTAAAATAATGCTTTACATTAAAAAAGCAGACTATTTATACCTCACTCCATTATACTTTAAATTACTCCATTACTTTCATAATCAAAATTTTATTTTTTAAAATCCCCTAACAAAAGATAGAAACTAGATTATAAGGCAAATCTAATCTTATTTTAAGCAAACCAATATGGCAACAATTCATAATTTCATTCAAAGTATCAATCCCATTGATGAGAAAATAGCAGAACAATCTGATATTAAAAAATTGCTTGATAGCACACTCAAAAGCACCCATTCCAAAAGCAGTTAGTGAATACAAAGAATTTAGGGCAGTAACTGAAAATTCACAAATAGCAACAAAAATCAAAAATACCATAAAACTATGTTAAAGGGAATGATGGCATCGCTAATGGTATCATTAAATTTAGTCAATACAGCATAACAACCATTATGAAGGCTAACAAGGGCAATGAAATGGCAAAAACAATGCAGATTTCTGTGGGCATCTTGCTATATATTACATTATGACTTTGCATTTTAGAATCAAACCATAGAATCAACTAGGATAAATCCCATTGCTTCTTGCTTAACAAATACTCTAAATCCTTATTAAACCTAGTGTATTCTTACCTTTATTCCCTCTTTAGAATTGAGGAATCTCTATTTTTTAAAATCCAAAGTAATATTCTGTAGTATAACAAAGGCTTATTTAGCATTCTTTATT
>CALVAF010000148.1 GCA_944325475.1 uncultured Helicobacter sp. | reverse complement strand
CAGCGATAGTGAGGCTTTTCCTTTGAATGTGAGTCGTGAGATTTGGCAGCAAAACCGAATCTTAGCAAGGATGAAATCTGCTTCTACTAAGAAAATCATTAGTGAGATTGAATCGCTACAAAAAGATGAGGAAAAATACGCAAAGTTCTACAAAGAGTTTGGTAGATGCCTTAAAGAAGGGGTTTATAGTGACTTTGAAAACAAAGAAAAATTGCTAGAGTTTTTGCGATTCCCATCTAATAAAAGCGAGGGCAGGGAAATTTCGTTTAAAACCTATAAAGAACGAATGCAAGAGGGGCAAAAGGCGATTTATTACTTGCAAGGTGAGGATTTGGAATTGCTGAAAAATTCACCGCTTTTGGAGAGTTATAAGAGCAAGGATATTGAGGTTTTATTCTTTGCTGATGAGATTGATGGGTTTGTCATGCCAATGGTGAGCGAGTTTGATAAGATTCCATTGCGTTCTATCACTTCCAAAGAAGCATTAGAGGATTTGGGTGCAGAAAATGTGAGTGAAGAGATTCAAGAGAAATACAAAGAAATTTTGGAGCAGTTTAAAAAGGCTTTGGGTGATGAAGTTAAAGAGGTGCGTTTGAGTAATCGGCTTGTAGATGCGCCTTCTTGTGTGGTGGCTGACCCTGATGACCCAAATGCGGCGATGATGAAGATGATGAAGCAAATGGGGGCTATGGGTATGGGAGGAGATATTCCAGAGCCTAAACCTATTTTGGAGCTTAATCCAAACCATGCGATTCTAACAAAGCTGCTTTTGAGTAATGATTCTGCAAAGATTCCAGAAATCGCACATTTGTTGCTTGAAGAGGCAAAGCTACTAGAGGGTGGGAAACTTAAAGATGTGAAGGCATTTGTAAAGCGGCTAAATACACTTTTGGAAAACACGCTTTAAAACATGATTCCACCCTTGATTCTCTTTTAATCTCTTAGGGGTGGAATCACAAAACCTTTCTTGACTTTTTAGCTCTTAAAGACTATAATTTCAAGCTTTTTATTTGTCGGGGCGTAGCGCAGTCTGGTTAGCGCACTTGGTTTGGGACCAAGGGGTCGAAGGTTCGAATCCTTTCGCCCCGACCATTTTGTTTTCTTGAAAGCATGTATTGGTGGGCGTAGCTCAGTTGGTTAGAGCATCAGATTGTGGTCCTGAGGGTCGTGGGTTCGATTCCCATCGCCCACCCCATTACTTCTTATAAAAGCGATTATTCGCGTAAAATTCTCCTTGTATCACTATTTGGCATAATGGCAAAGCTATGGATTTATTAAGTGAGTTTTTGCATACACTTTAAAGCTTTATAATGATGTGGAATAATGGTTATTTATCATTGCAATGATTAAGATAATTTAGTCTTGCAAATGCAAACTTTTAGAATTGAAGTTATTTGCTTTTAAACCTTTGTGACGTATAATTTACATTTGTAAAATTTGTTGGCAAAGTGTCATGATGTTTCAAAGAGATGTGTTTTATATCGCAGGGTATGATCCTCGCAGTTATCGTTATTATTATGCTTTATTAAAGGAAAATCTTAAGAAGCAAAATCGCATTAGCCATTTGGGTGTAGAAATTACCCCTTGTAAGTATTTCCATAAGCAAGAAATTTTCTGTCAAATTAACTCACAAGAATCACAAACTAATTATCATTTTTTAACTTGGGATAAAGTGGTTAGGAAATATTGGTCAAAGAGTTTGTGGAATTTTGTTTGTGATTTTGTGTATTCTGTGAGGGTTTATATTTTTTCTGGGGCTATCAAGATTTTTTTGCAACAAACAAAAATGCAGCTTCTAGCTGGATTTTATCCAATCTTATATTTTTTGAGCGCTTATTTATTGTGTGTGGGGGTGGCGTATGGTTTGTTTGTGTGGGCTAGGGAGTGGAATTTCTATGGGGCTACTTTTGGGGTGTTAGTGTGCTTTTGGGTTGGGACAAAGGCGATTTTATGGGGTGGTAAGAAGCTTGCTGTTTTTTGGCTTTCTAACATTTATGTGTTTTGTGCGAAATATGCTAAGGGTGAGATTAATGAAATTCCACAGGTGGTTTTGGAATTTAGTCGGAGAATCCTAAATGCGCTAAGGAAGAATCAAAAAAATTTAGAATATGAGGCGATTTTGTGTGCGCATAGTGTGGGGACGATTTTGGCAATCAGCGTGATTGCTAGAGTAGTAGAGGAGGCAAAGGCTGAGAATCTAGGCTTAGAGAATTTTAAGATTCTAATGCTTGGGGAGTGTATCCCGCTTGCGAGTTTTCAAAAGGAATGCGAGGCTTTTAAAAGAGAGCTTGAAATAGCTGGAA
This sequence comes from uncultured Helicobacter sp., assembly GCA_944325475.1. GTDB lineage: Bacteria > Campylobacterota > Campylobacteria > Campylobacterales > Helicobacteraceae > Helicobacter_D. The sequence continues at coordinate 3,267 of CALVAF010000148.1, read as the reverse complement.
ATGCGGGGCTGCTTTGGTGGGATTTCACTTCCAAAATTGATGGGGCTTGTTTTGCGATGCTGGATTTTTACAAGGCTTCAGGGTTAGATGTGAAATCTCCACCATGCTATCTTTCAGCACGTTTTTACAAGCTTTTCACGCCTAAAACTTACAAAAAGATTCGCTATAATTGGTATTTGGTGCATTTTTTGTATTTGTATGCCACCGAGATAAATGGGGAGTATAACTATTTTCGTTTCATTAGCGGGGCAGAAACTTTAGAAGAAAAAATAAAGGAGTAGCAATGGGGCAGTGTCCATTTTTCCCAAAACCACACAAAACCAAAGCATCTTTGCTAACAACTTTTTTCTTAAAAAGGCGCTCATGGCTTGATGGGCTGTATGAGAAAAGCTACACGATGAAATCTGGGCGTGTGAAAATGCCGGGCTTTGATCTTTATATTGCAAATCACCCTAAAGATGTGCGGCGTATTATGGTTGATGAGGTAAGGGAATTCCCTAAAAGTGACTTGTTGCACGAGTTACTTAGCCCTTTGCTTGGAAAGAGTATTTTTACGACTAATGGGGAGGTTTGGAGGAAGCAAAGAGAGCTTTTGCGTCCTTCTTTTGAGCAGGTTAGAATCACCAAAGTCTTCGGGCTGATGAATGATGCAGTTAGGGATTTGATGAGTAAGTTTAGGGCTTATCCTAATGGGGAGATTATTGAGGTTGATGAGCTGATGACTTTTGTGACTGCTGATGTGATTTTTCGCACAATTATGTCTGAGAAACTTGATGAGGTGAAGGGTAAGCAGGTCTTAGATGCGTTTGTGGTTTTTCAAGAAGAGACAATTCATACGGCGATTAAAAGAATGTTTTGTATCCCGCGGTGGTTGGTGAACCTCTTTGGCGAGAAAAAACGTATTGAAGCTGGAGGGATGATTCGAAAGATTCTAAGTGATATTATCAAGCCACGTTATGATGCCTTTCATAGGGGTGAAGTTGGGGAATACCAAGACATTCTTTCTTCGCTTTTGGCGGTGGTTGAAGTGGAGAGTGGGAAGCCTTTTAGTTTTGAGGAGATTTTAGACCAAGTGGCGATGCTTTTTTTAGCCGGGCATGAGACGACAGCAAGCTCGCTAACTTGGACGCTTTATATTTTGAGTTTATCGCTAAAAGAGCAGGAAATTGCCTATCAAGAGATTATGGAAGTGGCGAGCAAGGAAGCTTTTAGTATCGCGCATTTAAGAAAAATGAAGTATTTAACCAATGTCTTTAAAGAATCGCTTAGGCTTTATCCACCCGTTGGGTTTTTTGCGCGCACTTCAAAAAAAGACACAAAAATTCGCAATAAGCTTGTCAAAAATGGTTCGGGGGTTGTGGTGGCACCTTGGCTTATCCAAAGGCATAGCGATTATTGGGAGAATCCGCATGAGTTTGATCCTATGCGGTTTGAAAGGGAGATTATTAAGGATGTTTATCTGCCTTTTGGAATGGGCGAGAGAATCTGCATCGGACAGGGTTTTGCAATGCAAGAATCCATTTTGATTCTAGCGAGTATTTTAAGGGAATATAAGTTAGAATTGCAGGAAGATTTTGTGCCAGATATTGTGGGGAGGCTGACGATTCGCTCTGCAAATGGCATGAAGATTAAATTTACCAAAAGAGAAAATTTAACTTAAAGATGAAAGAAAAACTTGCAGGGACATTGTTATTGTGTGCTTTGGTGCCTTTAATGGTGATTGGCTATTTGCTGATTGTGATTGTTGGGGTATTTGGCAAGGTTAGTCGCGTGCGTCAGGGGGTTAGGGCGCTGGATCATTTTGTGAATGCCACGCTTTTTAATGGCTATGCTTGGGAATCAGTTTCTTCCCATGCGTGGAGGGAGCGGGATAAAAAATGGGCAAAAATCGTGATTAGAATTACTGATTTTTTTCAAAAAGACCATTGCAAGAGGGCAAATTCAAGGGAGCAACCCATTATTGATTTGATGTTAAGAAAACGGCTTAATGAGCAGACTATTGGAAAACAATTATAAGATATTAGGAGTGTAAATGCAGACGTATCTTTTTACGGGTGCAGCAGGATTTATTGGGTCACACACGGCATATTGTTTTTTGAAAAATAGTGATTGTAAAATCATTATTTTGGATAATTTATGCACAGGTTTTTTGGAAAATATACGATTTTTGCAAGAGAGGTTTCCAAATAGAATAGAATTTGTTCAAGGTAATTTTGGGGATAGCAGTTGTTTGGAGACAAATTTTTTGAAGCATAAGATTGATGGGATTGTGCATTTTGCAGGGAGTTTGATTGTTTCAGAATCTGTTTTGAATCCTTTGTTGTATTATTGGAATAATGTTGCTAATACCTTAAATCTTTTGGAGATGGCGGCTAAATATAAAATCAATAGGTTTTTGTTTAGCTCTACTGCTGCAGTTTATGGGCAACCTAATTTTAGTGAGCCAATTTGTGAAGAATCTCAAACTTTGCCCATTAATCCTTATGGGGAATCTAAACTAATGGTAGAAAAGATTTTGCGGGATTTTGAAGTGGCAAATCCGGATTTTAGAAGTGTAATTTTGCGGTATTTTAATGTTGCTGGTGCTTTGAATGAGGGTGGGCTTGGGCAGAGAAGTAAAAATGCTACTCATTTAATCAAAGTAGCGTGTGAATGTGCCTGCGGAAAGCGGGAGAAAATGGGAATCTTTGGAGAAGACTATCCTACAAAGGATGGAACTTGCATTAGGGATTATATTCACATTGATGACTTGGCAAAGGCACATTTTGAGAGCTTGAAAATCATTCAGAGAGAAAAGGTTTCACAAACCTATAATGTAGGCTATGGAGTAGGGTTTAGCGTTAAAGAAGTGATTGCTTGTGTGAAGCAGGTGAGTGGTGTGGATTTTAAAGTTGAGATTCAAGCAAGGCGGTTTGGAGATCCTGCAATGTTGGTGAGCGATAATGCAAAGATTCTAAGCCATACAGAGTGGAAGCCTAGATACAATAATCTTGAGTGGATTTGCAAAAGTGCGTATGAATGGGAAAAGAAGTGCAGTAATCAATAAAATAAATTTTAGTGTTTGTGAATCAAAGGGGGGCGGGGTGAAATTTTTAAAAAGATTTATTTTTTTGGTCGGCTTGAAGTTGTCAAGTTTCTAGTGGTCGGGGGGGGGGGGGTTTTGTTGCTAATTTTCCATAAAAACTCCCATTAATTTGTTCATTATCAATAAGATAGTTTTTGAAATGTTCAAAAAGAGGTTGTTTTCTTTTGAATTTTTTATCACCC
>CALVAF010000147.1 GCA_944325475.1 uncultured Helicobacter sp. | reverse complement strand
TCTTGCAATTCGTTACTTAGTGGTGTTTCTTTAGGTGAGAGGCAGTCCCAATAAAAATCGTGGTTATAAATTTGTGCGGCATTATTGAAGATCCCGCCTTGAGATTTTGTAACGATGTCAAACAAAGAAGCTGATTCAAATTCAGTGCCTTTGATGAGGTTATTGAGGTTATTGACATAAGTTTGGTGGTGCTTTCCGTAGTGGAATTCACAGGTTTCTTTGCTGATAAAGCCTTGGATTTCATTAAAAGGTAATTCACGTAGTTTAAACATATTTTTCCTTTATTTTTTAGTATTTTAGACTTGAAAGTCCTTAGTAATTTTACACAATAAAAATAAAAAAAGGAATTAAACAGAAATATTTAAATGCTGAATCATTCCATCTTCTCCTATTTGAATTTCATTTTGGGAATCTTGCCCTAAATCTTCGTCCTTTTCTTTGGCTTTTTTGGATTCTTGATTTTCTTGCTTGCCATTGCCATCTTTATCTTCGTCGGCTTTTAGAGTTTCTTCAGTGGGGCGTATTTCTTGGACTTCATCTTGTTTTTTTTGCATTTCTTGGAGATTGACCATAGCTTGAAAATCGAGCTTGACTTGCGCATTGGCTTGTTGGACTGAGCTAACTTGTGAGTTTTGGTTGATGTAATTAACATTGCTAATTGGGGAGACTGCCATTTTTTCTCCTTTATTCTTTTGTCATTTGGAATGTTTGTTCTTTTCCGTAGATGACATTCGCACCTTGCGTGATTTTCACAAATTTCCTTTTGGTATAATCCACCTCATAATTTCCGCTAAAGCTTTTTAAAAAGCCTACTAAAATCTTAGCAGCTTTTTGCAAGATTATATCAGGAATCTTGTTTTTACCGCAATGGATAATGAGATGAGAGCTTGGAATATTGCGAATATGCATCCAAATATCATCGGCTTTTGCCTCTTTAAGCAGGGTGATATTTTCTTTTTCGCTCTTGCCAATAGACACCTTGAATCCTTCGATAAAAAAGCTTTCAAAGGCTTTGGAATTTTGCTTTTGTTGAGATTCTTTTTGGGAATTAGAATCCAAAATTTGCAAATCATTGAGATTTGTTACATTTTGAACCATTTTGAGGAGTTGGGAGTAAAAGGCAATCTTTTCTTGAAGATTTTCTTCTTGGAGGTGAATGTTTTGAGCTTTTTTGTTGAGTTTTTTGGAGTTTTCAAAGAAAATCTGTGCGGCATGGCTTAGAGAAGTGGCTTTGGGTGGGAGTTTGATTATGGTGTTTTGGAGGGTGATTTCTCTGCCTTTAAAATTTGGATAAAGATAAAGGTTTTGGAGGATTAGTTGTCCGAAATTGGCTTGGATTAAAGCGGTTTTTTCTAGCTCTTGCTTGTTTTCTAAATTGTCTAAAAAATGCTTTAATTGCTTAATTTTTTGAGTAATGTGGGTGCTTGATTTTTGAATTTTTTGTTTGAGTTCGTTTTCTTTGATACTAAGGAAATTATTTTTAAGGGCATCTAAAAGCTCCCCCTCATCGCTTGGATTTGGTTTTTTCTTTGGCTGTGGCAGGGGCAAGAGAGGCTTTGTGATTCTCACTTCACGGAAAGATTGTTCCTTGGTGATGTGCCGCAGGGCATCAAGGACGATGAAGTTTTGGTTAAGCAAAATGAGATTGGTATAGCAGCCAGTAAATTCAGCTTGTAAAATTGTAGTGTTGGTTTTGTAGCTGTTTTGGGTTTCTAAAAAAAGCTGCAAGATTCGATTGTCTCCATCGACTTTGGCGCTTTTAATTTGGGCGTTGTAGCAGAGTTTTTGGAGGCTTTTATCAAAGGGGGCGTTGTAGAGTTTGGGTGCGATTAACACATCTTGGGTGATGTAAATGCTACTTTTGGATTTGCTTAAATCAAAATAAAAAATTTCCCCGTTAATATCGAGCTTAAAAATATTGTCGCCAATTCGCTTAATGGAGCGCAGTTTTTTGGTTTGGGTATTAAGTGGGGGATTGAGGTAAGTGGCGAATTTTTTAAGAGTGCTTAGATTCATTGTGATTCTTTAGAGGTTTTGGAGGCGTTTGGTGGCAAAGTCGATAGCTTCTTGCGTGATTTCACTGCCGCTTATCATACGCGCAATTTCGTTGATTCTGCCTTGTTTGTCAAGTAGGGTGATTTGTGAGCCTTGGGAGTGCTTTTGGATAAGAAAATGAGAGTGTGCAAGGCTTGGCATATGGGATTGGTGAGAGATAGCAAAGATTTGATAATTTTGTGAAAGTTTGTAGAGGACTTCTGCGACGCCTTGGGATTCTTCACCACTTAGGTTGGCATCGATTTCATCTAAAATGATAATGGATTGATTCTTAGCTTGTGTGCTTTGGGTTAGGAGCAGGGCAAGAGAGAAGCGGTTAAACTCCCCAGCGCTTAGGTTTTTTAGCTCGGTGTTTAGGGTGATAGAGAGGGTTGTGCTACCGAGTGGATTCCATGATTCTAGCGGGATTTCATGGAGCCAGAGATTAGCAGGGGGCATTTTGACATTTTTAAGTGTGGCATTGAGGGTTTGGGTGAAATCTTGGAGGTTGGAATTTCTGGATTCTAAGAGGGCTTTTGCATGGTTTTTAAGGGATTCTTGGGATTGATTTAAGGCATGTGTGGCTTCTTTTAAAAGAGAATCAAGGTTTTCGTATTTGGCAAGCTCTTGCTTTTTGTTTTGCAGGGCTTCTATGGCTTCATCGATTCCACCATAACGATGTTTTAAGGCGCTTAGAGCTTCGATTCGATTAAGAATTTCTTCGGGGTTTAGTGATTCAATCTCCTCTAGTCGTTCATTCTCTTGTTGGCAAAGCAATTCTAGCTCACTTAGGGCGTTGAGGATAGAATCGTCTTTGTGGTTGATGAGGTTTAGGAAGTTTGAGATTTTGTGGGTTTGGCTTAAAAATTCTTGAATCTCTTGGATACTTTGAGTGATTTTTTCTTTTTTGGAAAATTCTTTTTTGAGGAGCAAAAGCTCTTCGTATTCGCCTTTTTTAGGGTTTAGTGATTCAAGTTTTTGGATTTCAAATTGTATAAATTCTTTGAGCTCCTCGACTTTTAGTGATTCTTCTTGGAGTTTTTTGAGATTGTTTTTGGCGTTTTGATAGGCGTGAAAGGATTCTTGTTAGTTTTGTAAAATGGCTTTGTGTTGTGAA
>CALVAF010000146.1 GCA_944325475.1 uncultured Helicobacter sp. | reverse complement strand
CACAAGCTATCTTACCTCACCTTGGGATAGCATCTATCGCCTCATCAAAGATGATTTTGAACTCATCAAAACTGAGCTAATAGAATTAGCCGATATTCAAAAATGCGATTTGATTGTCACCACAGGTGGCACGGGACCAGCGATAAGAGATGTCACACCTGAAGCCACAGAGGCAGTCTGCCAAAAAATGCTGCCCGGCTTTGGAGAACTTATGCGACAAACTAGCCTTCAATATGTCCCCACAGCGATTCTTTCGCGTCAAAGCGCTGGAATCCGCAACCAAACTCTAATTGTCAATCTCCCGGGCAAACCCAAATCCATTCGAGAATGTCTCGATGCCATCTTCCCAGCTATCCCTTACTGCCTTGATTTAATCGGTGCAGCTTACCTGCAAACCAATCCCAATATTATTCAGGCTTTCCGCCCAAAATCCTAATCCCAAAGCTCTAATTTCCCCTCATAAATTCGTGCAATTTGTTATACTCTCCTCTTTCTAAAAACCGCACCTTTTGTGTGGGAAGATTATTAAGAGAAACAAATCCATAAGCAACGCGCTTCAAATCCAAAACTTTCAAATTAAAATGTGCAAAAAAGCGTCTTAACTCGCGATTCTTGCCTTCATTAATCGCCACTTTGATTTTTGAAAACTTAGCCATATTTTTCAACACCCAATACCCCGCAAATGGTGCAAACTCCATGACTTGAATCTTGCTTTTTTGATGTCCTCCAGCCCTTGCATCTTGCAAACTTAAGCCATTTTCCATCGCTTCAAACACTGCCTCACTAATCTCCCCAGAAAGCTTTAGCAAATACATCCGCTCTAGCTTACTTTCCATAAGCTTAGTCGCCACCTTGATACTATCAGTCAATAAAAGCAATCCCTCACTTGCAAAATCCAATCTTCCAATAGGAACAAAATCTCTAAATCGCTTCGGCAACGAATCATAAATCACCTTGCGCCCCCTATCATCTCTTTTGCTAACAATCTCACCCTTGGGCTTATTATAAACAATCACCGTGTATTCCTCTTTTTCCCGCAAACATTTGCCATTGACATACACCTTAGTATGATTTTCTATCTTGTAAGCAAAGTCCTTAATAATTTCTTTGCCAATAGAAACTTTTCCTTTTTGAATTAGCTTATCTGCTTCCCTTCTAGAATATTTAGAATGATGGGCTATGTATTGGTTTAGTCGCATTTTCACTTCTTGAATTTAAATTTTTCTTGTTTCAAAAAAGCCTTAAGCTTCTCAGAATGTCTTCCTTGAATCTCCAAAAGATAACCTTCACCCTCTCGTTTGATTCCACCACCACAAGCCAAATTTTTCTTGATTTTCTTTAAAATTCCCTCCAATATCTCACCTTTTTCATAAAAGATTCCACAAATGCTCACATCTTTGCCGCTCTTTTTCTGCTCTTTTATCCAAATCAAATAAGAATTCCTCTCCCTCCCTTTTATCTCACTAGGACACTTACACTCACTTGTGTGATTCCCACATTTTTTACACAGCACATCAATGTTATCGCAAAAATCAGCCCCAATTTTTAACAAACTCAAATCTAATCGATCCATTCTAGCTCTTTTAATTCCTCTTTAATTTGACTATGCACAAAAAACGCACTCACCATTTCTAGCTCTTGAGTTTGCGTTTTAAACAAGATTCTAAGCTCCCTTTTACCATGATGTTTTATCGCTACTTCCCTCAAATTTTGCAAAATCTGCTTGTTTGTCTGCGAATGGATTAGCAACGTTAAAGGCTCACTTGTATCAGCTTTTTGCACGATAAAATCCACTTTTTCTTTTTGTGCTTCTTCCAAGCTTAAAATCTTCTCTGCTTTAAGACTTTTAGAATCATTTTGCTCTTGCACCATACACTTAACCGCAATTGGTGTTTCCCTATCCATTTCCTCTAGCGCCAAAAGTGTCTTTTCAAAAATCGTCAGCTCCACACTCCCATACAAATCCTGTAATTTCAAAATCCCATAACGTTTGCCTGTTTTAGAAAATTTCGTAATCACATCTTCAATGCTACCAATTAACAAAATATGGCTATTTTCAGCGATGTCTTGAATCTGATTAGTATAAACACAATCAATAGATTTTATAATTTCCTTATAATTCTCAAGTGGATGCCCAGAAGCATAGAATCCCAAGCTTTCCTTTTCAAACTCCAAAAATTGCTTTTTATCAAACTCGCCCTTATTTTCTAACTCCAAAATTATACTTGTAAATTCCTCACTATCCCCAAAAAGTGAGTTTTCTGCTTCTTTTCTAGCTGTTTGTGCCATTTTTGCATTTTCTGTTAAAACTTCTACTTGTTCTAAAAGTGTTTTTCTTGTGTAATTAAAGCAATCCATTGCCCCACTCTTAATAAAGGCTTCTAGGGATTTTTTATTAACTTTTTGAGGATCAATCCTTGCTAGAAAATCCCCTAAATCCTTAAATTCACCATTGTTATTACGCTCTTCTAAAATAATATTAATCGCAACCTCTCCAGCTCCCTTAATCGCACCCAGTCCAAACAAAATACAATCCTCACCCTCAATTTTTGCAACACTAAATTCTAGCTCTGATTTTTGCAAGTTTGGCGGAAGCACCTTAATATCCATTTTATTGGCTTCTTCAATGTATTCCACGATTTTATCGGTTGCATTTTTCTCTGAAGTTAGCAAGGCTGCCATAAACTCTTTAGGATAATAAGTCTTAAGATACGCCGTTTCAAAAGTCAGCATTGCATAGGCAGCAGAATGCGATTTATTAAACCCATACCCTGCAAACTTCACAATCAACTCCCAAAGTTCTTCTGCCTTTGCCCTATCAAAGCCTTGATTCTGCGCACCTTGTGCAAATTTATTTTTGTTATCCGCCATAATTTGTGCATCTTTTTTTCCCATTGCTCGACGAATCAAATCCGCTTCCCCAAGACTAAATCCACCGATTCTCTGAACGCTTTGCATCACTTGTTCTTGATAAACAATCGTCCCATAAGTGGGCTTTAATATCGGCTCTAACTCAGGAAACATATACACAATGGATGCCCTACCATGCTTCCTATCAATAAAATCACTCACCATTCCTGATTCCATA
>CALVAF010000145.1 GCA_944325475.1 uncultured Helicobacter sp. | reverse complement strand
GTTCTAGCGCACAACTTGCCTCTTTTATCGACACGCTTTTGGCGTCTTTTTTGACTAGTGGGGCGATTTCATATTTGTATTATGCTAATCGAATCTTCCAGCTTCCTTTAGCGATTTTTGCGATAGCGACTTCCACTGCACTTTTTCCGCTTGTTGCTAAATACCTTAAAGAAAAGCAGGAGGTAAAGGCATTAAAGGAGCTTTCGCGTTCGTTTTGGCTTCTGTGCTTTTTGCTTGGGGCTTGCGTGATTGGCGGGGTTTTGCTAAAAAATGAGATAATTTGGCTTTTGTTTGAACGTGGGCAGTTTGTGCGGGAGGATACTTTAGAGACTGCAATGGTGTTTAGTGCGTATATGCTTGGGCTTTTACCTTTTGGCCTGTCTCGGATTTTTTCTTTGTGGTTGTATGCGGAGAATAAGCAAGCTTTGGCTGCGAAAATCGCGGCATTTTCTTTGGGGGTTGGGACACTTTGTTCGTTTGCGTTAATGCAGTTTTATGGGGCAGTTGGTTTGGCGTTGGCTGGGAGCATTAGTGGTTTTTTTGTGTTTTTTCTTACCTTGCATTTTTTTGGTTGGGGGAGATTTTGGGGGATTTTAAACCGCCTCAAATGGCTAGGAGTGATTCTTATTTTGTTTGCTTTGGAGGCTGCTTTGATTTTGGCTTTTAAGGAGTGTGTGTTTGAGGTGATGAGTTAAGCTCTAAAATTTTCATAGATTTTAATTGGCTAGAGTGATTGAGGTTTTTAAAAGCTTTTTTGGAGTTTTGCTTTAAAAGCAGGGGAGGGGGATTTACCTCCCTAGCTGCTTATCTCACTCATATCTTTTAACGGCATAGGGGTCACGATGATTGACTGTGAAACGTTGATGCCAATAGGGATAGGGAAGCTTGGTTTGACTAGCTTTATCTAGCATTTCAATTTGGTTGGTTTGCAGGGTTATATCTGAGGCTTTGAGGTTTTCTTTGAGTTGTGTAGCATTGGTTGCCCCAATCACAAGGCTTGAAATTGTTGGGCGGCTTAATACCCATGCTAGCGAGATTTGAGCAAAGGTATATCCGCTTTGCTTTTTAATGCTCTCTAAAATATCAGTAATGTTATAGAGATGTTCCCTATCCACATCCCATACACCATTGGTGCTTAGGCGAGAATTTTGTGTGTTTTGCTCATGGCGCGTGATTTTGCCTGATAGCATAGCCCCACTTAGCGGACTCCACACAAGTGTGCCAATTTTCTCTTCTATACCAAGTGGCATTAGCTCGTTTTCAAACTCCCTAGCTGCTAGGGAATAATATGCTTGATGGACCACTGGTCTTTGCAAATTATTAGAATCAGCCACCGATAGCATTTTCATCAAATGCCAAGCGGAATAGTTACTCACTCCAAAATAGCGAATTTTCCCAAGTTTGATGAGGTCATTGAGGGTTTGTAGGGCTTCTAAATGCGGTGTTTTGGCGTCATAGCAATGCAAATGATAGAGGTCGATATAATCAGTTTGTAGCCGCTTTAAACTCGCATCCACACTTTTTAGAATCTTGGCTCTTGAAGTGCCAATGTCATTGGGATTATCGCTCATCCACATTCCTGTTTTAGTTGAAATGAAAACTTCCTCTCTTTTGTAGTCTTTGAGGGCTTCCCCTAAGATAATTTCAGAATCTCCTAAAGAGTAGCAATCTGCCGTATCAAAGGCATTGCAGCCATTATCCATGCAGATTTTAATCAGCTCTTTTGCCTCTGGGAGTTGTGTCCTGCCCCATTGCTCAAAAATCTTTGTGCTTCCTGCAAAAGTTGCTGTGCCAAGCATTAAACTTGGAATCATCATTCCGCTATTGCCTAATTGTCTATATTGCATAAGAATCCTTTTGTGTTGAAATTGTTTTGTTTTTTGCCATTGCAAGAGGCAAATTATTCAAGCTATTGCTTGTAATGGCAAAAGAATTGCATTGGGTATTTCATAAAATTAAAATGGAGTTATAGCAAATATTTGGAAGGAAAACAAGTTGGGGATGGGGCGATTTTTGGGATTATAATTTTTTATGATCTTTTGTGCTAAAAAAGTCGATTCCATTGGTGTTTTTTAGGGTAATGATTCCTCGCTTTTGCAATTCTATAAACCGCGTAATGCTTGCCTTGCTCCATAGATTTTGTATGTCCTCCTTGCTCATAGGGCGTAGGGCAAGGGTTTTGAGAATCTCTTCTTCTCCTAATTCAAGACTTTCTTGTTTTTGTGAGGAGATTCTTCTAGGTAGTGACACTGGCAACCCATAATCCCTAAAAATCCGTGCAAACTCTTCTAGTGATTCTAGTGAGATAGGATTGACTTTGTAAGCAGGGGGTCTATCGATACTTCCTATATCTAGCCGCTTTAGGCGCATAACGCTTAAGAATCTCGCCATTTTCTGCACTTCTTGGAGACTATCATTGATGCCTTTGACAAAGAGAATCTCTGCATAAAGCTCTCCGCTAAAATCTGCGCTAAATTGGTGGATTCCTTGCAGAATTTGTTCTAGGGAAATGCTTTTTTCTGGACGGTCGATTTTTTTAAACACTTCTTTGGAAACCGCATCAAGTGAAAATTTGACTTTATCAAAGAGCAAACAAGCTCTAAAAACGCTCCAATCCCAAAGTAAAGAACCATTGGTAAGTAGCAGAGTTTGCGTGTCGCCCTTTATGTCCTCTAGGCGTAGCATTAACTCATACAAATGTGGGTATAAAGTGGGCTCACCATTAGCAGTAAGCGTTAAGGATTGGATATTTTCATATTGCTTTAGAGCGTCTTTTATTGCAGATAAAATCACATCAACTTCCAAAACTTCTTGCATGGAATCTTGGGCTTTTTTGCCCTCTAGCTCACAATAAAGGCAGTCATAATTGCATTGTTTGGTTTGGGGGGAGAGGTCGATTCCAAGAGATTTTCCAAAACGTCTTGAGGTGATGGGTCCAAAAATGATATTCATAGCTTTTCCTAGGTTTAGGGATTTTGGGATTATAGCATAAATTGGGGAGTTACGTCATTGCTTGGAGAGGTGGAATCAAATGCCATATCAACCTCCTAATTTAAGAAAAGCTGAAGCCTTCCTCCTAATTAAGAATCTTATTTATCTCTGCTGTTTTTTGTCATGAATTGCTGTGGATTTTTCGTTTTAGTATGCCTTCATTAGCAAAGCGTAAATGCGGGTGAGGGCTTATGTGCAAACTTGTAATGACAAAATAGCAGTCTTGTAGCGAGGCGCTAACCTCGCATAATGGTAAAATTCGCAAGACATAGTGATTGTGATTTTATGGGATAAGACTTGCAGAGATTGCAAACTATTTCCTAGCCTTCAAATACGCTCTTTGTGGTGCGGGGTAGCCTTCAATGGTTTTGGTTTTGTTGGCATTTAAAAAATCTTCCAAGCTCTCTCCACTACTCCAAGGCGTTTTTCTCTGCTCCTCTATGCTGGTTTTTAGCGTGGTGATATGGGTAATTTCCATAAATCCGCTTGATTCTAGCCAGTTTTTCAAAGTCTTTAGTGTGGGGATAAAATAAACATTAGGCATTTTAGCATAACGCTTATTGTGCGGACATAGGGCGATTTCCTCCTCACCTTCGATAATAATGCTATCAAATACAGCTTCTCCGCCCTTTTTTAGGCTATCATAAATGATTTTGATACAATCTAGCGGGTTTTTGCGATGATAAAGCACGCCAAGGCAAAAAAGCACATCAAATTCCACTTCCAAAAAAGGCAAATCTTCAATCCCCAAAAGCTCAAAAATAAGGCGTGATTCTTGGATAAAAAACTGCATAAAGTCAAATTGCAATTTGCATAATGGCATAGGGTCCAAACCAATGATTTTTTGGGGGTTTTGTGCTAGCATTCTAAACATATAATAGCCATTGTTGCAGCCAATATCTCCGATGACTTTGCCCTCTAAATTCAAATGGGGCTTTAAAAGATTGTATTTAATCGCACTATTCCATTCGCTTAAAATTTCCAAAGAATTGATTTTGAAAGGTCCTTTACGCCAAGGAATAAGAGCTTTTGCAACTTCTGTGATGTGGGCGAGTGAAGATTCTGTGAGATTGGGTAAAGAAAGGTTGATAAAATCCCCAAAGGCAAAAGTGGCATTTTTTAGCTCATTTTTAGGGAGGCGTTGCAGGGAATGCAAGGCTTCAAGCAAGGGTATGATGTTCTTGTAGCTTAGAGCTAGGTTACGTTTGGCTTGGATTTCTTGAAGGCTTTGCATTAAAAGGCTTCTTCTTGTGCTTTGGGCTTTTTATCATCTCTGTAAAACACATTCTGTGGGCAGGTTTCGACATAGTTGCCTTGGGAATCATAATAATACCCTTTCTCATCCCAATAAGAGTTGGAATATCCACATTCGTTGCGATAGAGGCAGCCGCTGAAAACTAGGGCAATGATTAAGCTTTGAATGATCCATAAAAACTTCATTTTTACTCCTTAAATTATATTCTAGCAAATCCGATTCCAAAAAATCTCTCGCCAAAGATTGCGGGGTCTATGAGTGTGCGGATTTTAGGGGAATGGTGCATAAAGGATTCCAAACCAAAATTTTTGATAGACCACTCTCCCACCTTATCTAGTCCCATATCCACAAGAATCTTATTTTGTCTGCCAAAGAGAATTTCTTTAGCACCCACTTGCAAAAAAAGATTTTTAAGATAAGCAAAATTGACTTCATAAGTCATATCGCTCTTGCCAAAGGATTCTAGAAAGTTAGCTTCATAGGTTTTGGAAATGGGGTTTGGGAATAGATTTTTTGTAGTGTGCTTATGGTAAAAACGTAGTGAAAAGGCATTGCGTGGTTGAATCGCCCCATAATCAAAGGTTAAAAATGCAAAAGATTTTGCACACAAACTAAGGGAATGGATAAAACTAGGTAGCCCTAGTGGAATCTCACCAATTTGCATATCCATTGCCCTAGCAATTTGCAAGATAGATTGTGGGGCGGGCTTGAAACATAGCAAATCGTCTTGTAAATACGCCATTTCACCTTCAAAAAATAGCTCGCATGCAAAGGAATCAAAAAGCTCATTGCTTACAAAGAAAATAAAATCATAATTTTGATTCTGCAATTCTTGCAAAGAATCTAGCACGATTAGGGGTTTATTTTGGGATTTTAAAAAAGTTTCTTTCTGGGTGTTTTGGAGATTTTTAAGCGGCTCGATAGTGCAAAAATCAAGATTTTTAAAAAACTCAAACTGCTCTAAAAATCGTGCCATATCGCTAATGAGATAACCCCTATCAGCACCAATTTCTACAATGGCGATTTTAGAAAATATATGGAGGTGCTTGATAAAAAAGTCTGCGATATAGTTTGCAAGGCAATAGCCAAAAAAGGGGCTAACACTCACGCTAGTATAAAAATCCCCTTCTTTGCCTACTCTGTGGGTTTGATAATAGCCCTTTTCCCCATAAAGCCATGCTTCCATAAGCTCTGAAAAGGGCTTAATCTTAGAGGTTTTCACGTTTTTCCTCAAGTTGGAAGTATTGCAGGGTCTTTGCCTCGCAAAGCTCTTTTTTGGATTCTAATTCTAAAGCAAGATCTTGGAGTTCTGAAGTGCTTAGGGTGTTGGAATAAAGCTTTGATTCAAGAATTTTAATTTGGGATTCTAGAGATTCAATCTCTTGAGGCAAAATTTCCAAAAGCCTCATTTGGTGGTAAGAAAGCTTGGTTTTTTGCTTTTGTTCTTTGGGTTTTTCTTTTGGAATTTGCAGAGATTTTTCAAAAGCTTCATAGCCCTTAATCTCCTTTTCTATTTCCAAATACTCGCTAAAGCTTCTGTGGCTCTCTTCAATCTCACCATTACCTTTAAAAATCAGCAGTTTTTTTGCGATTTTATCGACAAAATATCGGTCATGGCTGACAAAAATAATTGCCCCCTCAAAGCTTTGTAAATACTCTTCTAAAATATTGATAGTTGGAATGTCTAAGTCATTTGTGGGTTCATCTAAAATCAGACAATCGTATTCTTTGGTAAAAAGCAGAGCTAGGGCTATGCGATTTTTTTCTCCACCGCTTAGTGTGCCGATTTTTTTGTCTAAAAACTCTTTGGGAAAAAGGAAGTTTTTAAGATATCCAAAGATATGCATATTTTTGCCCCTAACCTCGATTCTATCGCCACCAAAAGGGCAAAAGGTTTCTAGCAAATCCTTAGAATCATCAAGCATTTCTCGATGCTGGTCAAAATACCCCACTCGCACTTCCCCACATTCTATCTTGCCACTTTGAGGCTTTAGCCTATTTAGCATGAGTTTTAAAAGTGTGGATTTACCCGCACCATTTTTGCCGACAATGGCGATTTTATCGTGCTGCAAGATTCGCGTAGAGAAGCCTTGAATTAAAGTTTTGTTCTCGATTTTAAAAGTGATGTTTTGCAAGTCAAAGAGCATTTTTTTGCGATTTGTGCCTTCTTCTTGGTTAAAATGCTTTTTCTCACGCTCTAGCTCCAAAGTCATTTTGCGGATAAGAGAAGGGTTGTGTTTAGCTTCCTGCCGCATTTGCATAATGCGTTCTTTCCTTCCTTCATTGCGTTTGATTCTTGCCCTCACACCACGTGCTAGCCATTCTTCTTCGGCTTTGAGGTGCTTTAGCAGTGTTTCATGGCTTTTAGCAAGGTTTTTTAATAATTCCTCTTTTGCCTTTAAATAATCCCCATAGCCACCTTTAAAACTTCGAATCTTGCAATCCTCCACTTCCACTATACGCGTGGCAATTCTATCGATGAAATACCTATCATGGCTGATAAAAATCAGTGTCCATTTTTCCTTTAAAAGCAAATCTTCCAAAAACTCTACCATTTGCACATCAAGGTGGTTTGTGGGTTCATCAAGCAGTAAAATATCAGGCTTTCTTAGTAGTAAGCACGCCAGTGCCACGCGTTTTTGCTCCCCACCACTTAGTAGATTAGCAAAGTGATTTTCTAGCTCTTTTAGGGCAAAAGTTTCTAGTATTTGGTTGATTTTGTTTTCCAAATCCCATGCATTATGGTGGTCAATGAAATTGCTAAGAAGCGAATGCTCTTTAATAAGGGCTTCATTGCTAGGGTGGATTTGGAGTTTTTGTGCAATTTCCTCTAGTTTTTTTCTAGCTTGTGTGAGTTCCTCTAGGGATTCTAAAATCCCTTCTTTGACACTTTGCCCCTCTTTAAAAAAAGGCTTTTGGATAAGGTGCTTGATTTCTAGATTCCCTTGTAAGATTCGATTGCCCTCATCACATTCTAATTCCCCGCTAAGAATCTTTAAAAGTGTGGATTTACCCGCACCATTTCTACCTACAATCGCTATTCTCTCGCCCTCTTGCACATTCAAAGAAATATCGCCTAAAATGGGCTTGTAATCGTATTGTTTGGAGATATTTTGGAGTGAGAGATTAGCCATTTTTGCTCTTTGTGTGGGGTTTAAAAAGCAGTGCTAGGCAGAAGCCGCCAATAAGAAGTGAGAGGAGTTGCCCTTGTGTGAGCCAATCAAAAGCAATAAAACCAAGCTGGGAATCAGGTTCTCTAAAAAACTCGGCAACAAATCGCATTAGCGAATAAAGCACACCATATAAGATTCCAATCTGCCCCACAAAACTCGCTTTTTTACGCCACAAAAGGAGAATTATAAAGACAATAATTCCCTCTAAAAAAGCTTCATAAAGCTGACTTGGGTGGCGTAAGGTAGAATCAACATAAATGCCTAAGGCGCTTGAGGTTTCTCTGCCTATAAGCTCTTGATTGAGAAAATTTCCAATGCGTCCAAATACATAGCCTAGAGGAATGCTAAGTCCGGCTAAATCTATAAAAAGCCAAAAATTTGCCTTCTTCACTCTAGCAAACGCCAAAGAAGCAATCAAAAACCCAATCACTGCCCCATGATAGCTCATTCCGCGGATTCCGACGAAATTCCCCTCTTTATCAAAGGGATTGAAAATTTGCCAAGGGTGGGTGAGATAATAAGAGGCAAAAGGGTCATAAAAAAGAATATACCCAAGCCTAGCGCCCAAAATCACGCCAATTTCCACCCACAAAAAATAGCTTTCTAAAAGCGTGTTTGGAATGGGATAAGAATCTTTTTTGGCTATCCATTTTGCTACAAGTAACGCCACAAGAAGCGCTAAAACATACATGATTCCATACCAATGCACGTTAATCCCAAATAGACTAAATGCCACAGGGTCAAAAGTGCTATAAATATTGTTCCATTTCTCCATTGATAACCTCAAAAAATTCGTGTAATCCTAAATGCAAAAAACGTTCATACAAAGAGGTATTAGAAATATAAAAATGGAGCTGGAATTCATTTTCTATAGCAAGTTTAAGCCAATAGCCTAGAATATATGGACTGATTTCTTTAGCTTGTGGGATGCTAAAGAAAACTTCATTAATCTGTGTCTTTCGCTTTTTTTCTAATAACAATTTAATGTCTTGATAATCACTAATATCTTTCATTTTGCCATGGAGGCTATAAATATTTTCTTGGATTTTTTCGATTCGCAAGCACTAATCCTTGAAACAAAATTTGCATTTTGGAATTTGCTAAAAGCGGATTCTAACAAAATAAAACAAAATTTCAAAAAACAAAGGAGTTGGTGTCCCAAAAATTTATAAAGATTTTTTGCTATTCTTGGGTAAAATTCTTCTTTTTAATTTAATGGTTATTGTAGTTTTATAGAGGAATAAAGGTGTGTGGAATGGAGAGATTTGCGGTTTTTGGTGCAGGTGGGCATGGCAGAGTGGTGGTGGATATTATTTTGGCTTGTGGGGGAGAGATTGCCTTTGTGCTTGATGATTTGCCACAAGGGAAAACTTTAGCAGGGCAAAATGCCATAACTCCAAGCGAGTTTTTCACACTGGCTTTACAAAAAGAGGTTAAAATCGCCCTTGCCATTGGGAATAATGCTGCAAGAAAGGCAGCTTTTGAAGCTTTTAAGCAAAGGGGGTTTGAGATTCCAAGTCTAATTCACCCAAGTGCCATTCTTTCAAAAAATTCCACAATTAGCGAGGCTTGCGTAATTATGCCAAATGTGGTGGTGAATACTGGAAGCACAATAGGCATAGGCGTCATTTTAAACACCGCTTGTGTGGTGGAGCATGATTGTGTGGTGGGGGGATTTTCACACCTTGCTCCTAGAAGTGTGCTTTGTGGTGGTGTGAATGTGGGGAAAGATTCACAGATTGGTGCTGGAAGTGTTGTGATTGAGGGAAGAAGTGTGGGTGAAGGTTGTTTTATCGGTGCTGGAAGTGTTGTGATTAGTGATATTAAGCCTTTTAAAAAAGTCGTTGGAAATCCTGCAAAAAAGGAGCTAAAATGAGTTTTAGAATATTTCTATCCCCGCCACAAATGGGGGAAAATGAGCAGAAGTATGTAGAGAA